>DASVNC010000223.1:0-8685 GCA_036384055.1 Parvibaculum sp. | reverse complement strand
GGGCTTTCCGATCTGCATGGCGCACTCGTCGCCGGCGTTACGCCCGGCGCACCGGCGGAAGCCGCCGGCATCGAGGCGGGCGATCTCATCACGGGCTTCGACGGGCAGGCGGTGCGCGAGATGCGCGATCTGCCGCGCATTGTCGCCGAAACGGAAGTTGGCAAGCAGGTCTCCGTCGATCTGCTGCGCGGCGGCAAAAAGAAGACCGTCAAAATTACCGTGGCGCGCCTCGACGACGACAAGACCGCCGCGAAGACCGAAGCGAAGAAATCGCCGGTCGTCGAGAAGACGCAGGTGCTTGGCCTCGACCTTACCGCGCTGACCGACGAGGCGCGCGAGCATTTCAAGGTGAAGGCCGACGTGACGGGCGTGCTGATCAGCGATGTCTCGCCGTCGAGCGCCGCCGCGGACAAGGGGATCAGGCCCGGCGATGTCATCGTCGATGTGGCGCAGGCGCCGGTGAAGACGCCCAAGGATGTCGTCGCGGAAGTGGCGGCGGAAAAGAAGGCCGGACGCAGGTCCGTGCTGATCCGCCTTTCGACCGAAGGCGGCCCGAGCTTCGTGGCGCTGCCGATCGAGTAGAGCGCCGTCAGACGGCGGCGAACTCGTCTTCGCGGTAGCCCTGCAGATAAAGCAAAGACGTCAGGTCGCCGTAGTCGATGCGCGCATCCGCCGCTTCGGCCACCACCGGCTTTGCATGCAGGGCGACGCCGAGGCCCGCTTCCCCGATCATGCCGAGATCGTTGGCGCCGTCGCCGACCGCGAGCGTTTCCTCGCGCGCAAGTCCCAGTTCCTCGCGCAGCTTTATCAGGGCTTCGATCTTTGCTTCGCGGCCGAGGATCGGCTCGGCGACACCGCCGGTCAGCTTGCCGTCGACGAAGATCAGCTTGTTTGCCTGATTGGTGTTGAAGCCGACCGCATGGGCGACGCGCTCGGTGAAGAAGGTGAAGCCGCCCGAGACGAGCGCGCAGGCATGGCCGTAGCGGCGCATGGTGTGGACCAGCGCGCGGGCGCCCGGCGTTTCGGTGATGCGTTCGCGGTAGACTTTTTCAAGCGAGGCCAGCGGCAGGCCCTTCAAGAGGCCGACACGCTCGCGCAGCGCCGGCTCGAAGGCGATTTCGCCGCGCATGGCGCGGGCGGTGATGGCGGAAATCTTGTCCTTGATGCCGAGTTCGGCGGCCAGCTCGTCGATGCATTCCTGCTGGATGATGGTCGAATCCATGTCGGCGACAAGGAGCTTCTTGCGCCGGCCTTCCGCGGGCTGCACGGCAAGGTCGATGCGGGCCGAGGCGAGATGGGCACGCAGGGCGCTTTCCGGACGATGGCCGCCATCGCTCTCGAAGGTGATGTCGCAGGCCATGCCTTTGGCTAACCAGACCGGCGCGGCGGCGCCCGGCATCATGGCATGCGCGGCTTCGACATGTTCGTCGCGCAATGACGCGGCGCTGTTGCCTATGAGGGTGAGGGTGTATTTCATCGCACAGCATTTCTTGTTTCGTCATGCCCCGCTTCAGGCGGGGTATCCACGTCTTTGCCATGAAGGAAGACGTGGATGGCCCGGTCAAGCCGGGCCATGACGTGAGGGGTAAAACGTGACCGAGCCGTTTGAAACAAAAGGCGCGATCCTTATTGCAGGGCCGACAGCAAGCGGCAAGTCCGCGCTGGCGCTGGCCCTTGCCGAGGCGCTCGGAGGCGAGATCGTCAACGCCGATTCCATGCAGGTCTACCGCGAATTGCGCGTGCTGACCGCGCGGCCATCGGCCGAAGACGAGGCGCGCGTGCCTCACCATCTTTACGGCGAACTGCCCGCGGCGGCGCATTGCTCAGCCGGCAAATGGGCGCGTCTTGCCGTCGGGACGATCCGCGGGATTGAGGCACGGGGGCGGCTTCCGATCATCGTCGGCGGCACCGGGCTTTATTTTCGCGCGCTGACGGAAGGGCTGGCGCCGATCCCGGCGGTGTCCGACGCCGTGCGCGCGGCGGTGCGGGCGGAAGTTGCGGCGTCGGACAATCCGCATGCGCTTCTCGCCGCCGCCGATCCTGACCTTGCCGAGGTGATCCGCCCGTCCGACCGGCAGCGCATTGCGCGGGGGATAGAGGTTGCACGTGGAACAGCCAAGCCGCTCAGCCAGTGGCACAAGGAGCCTTTGTCGCCGCTCATTGCCGGGCCGCTCGCCCGGATTGTGCTGGCGCCGGACCGCGACTGGCTGAAAGCACGCTGCGACGCCCGCTTCGAGGCGATGGTGGGCGCGGGCGGGCTGGAGGAAGCGCGCGTCATGGCCGGGCTCCATCTCGATCCGGCTTTGCCGCTGACGAAAGCTCTCGGGCTCCGGCCGATCATCGACTATGTATCTGGAAATATTGATCTTTCTGAGGCCATCGCGCGCGGCCAGAGCGAAACCCGAGCCTATGCGAAGCGGCAGGACACCTGGTTTCGTACTCAGATGATTGCGTGGAGACGCTTTTCGGCGCAAGATTCGGAAAGTCTTAAGGCTGAAATCTTTTCGTTTATTGACGAATTGGGGTTGACCCACATCTGAGGCTTGGTTAGGTTGCCGGCGCTTTCGCGGCAAACTTCATTCGTCATGCCCCGCTTCAGGCGGGGCATCCACGTTTTGAGGCACCCGGCCGAGGCAAGGCGTGGATGGCCCGGACGAGCCGGGCCGAGACGAGTCGAAGAAGGATCGGATCATGGCTGCCCAGGAAATGTCAGGCGCAGAAATCGTCATCAAGGCGCTCCTCGATCAGGGCGTGGATACGATTTTCGGCTATCCGGGCGGCGCCGTTCTGCCGATCTACGACGCGCTCTTTCACCAGAACAAGATCAAACACGTTCTCGTCCGGCACGAGCAGGGCGCCGTCCATGCGGCGGAAGGCTATGCGCGCTCGACCGGCAAGCCGGGCGTCGTCCTCGTCACCTCGGGCCCGGGCGCGACCAACGCTGTTACCGGCCTGACCGACGCGCTGATGGATTCGATCCCGATCGTCTGCCTGACGGGCCAGGTCGCAACGCATCTCATCGGCACCGACGCCTTTCAGGAATGCGACACGGTCGGCATCACGCGCCCCTGCACCAAGCACAACTGGCTGGTCAATTCGGCGAAGGAACTGACGCGCGTCATGCATGAGGCGTTCTATGTCGCGACGAACGGCCGTCCGGGCCCGGTCGTCATCGACATTCCGAAAGACGTCCAGTTCCAGAAGGCCGAATATGTCGGCCCGCAGAACGTCGTCCACAAGACCTATCGCCCGAAGATCAAGGGCGACATCGAGGCGATCAAGAAGGCGGTCGATCTGATCGCAAGCGCCAAGAAGCCGATCTTTTATACCGGCGGCGGCATCATCAATTCCGGTCCGCTCGCCTCGCAGCTGCTGCGCGATTTCGTCCACATGACCGGTTATCCGATCACCTCGACGCTGATGGGGCTGGGTGCGTTTCCCGCCTCCGACAAGCAGTGGCTCGGCATGCTCGGCATGCACGGCACCTACGAAGCCAACAACGCCATGCATGACTGCGACGTCATGATCAATATCGGCGCGCGTTTCGACGACCGCGTGACGGGGCGCATTGACGCCTTCTCGCCGGATTCGAAGAAGATCCACGTCGATATCGATGCTTCCTCGATCAACAAGATCGTGCATGTCGATGTCGGCGTCATCGGCGACGCCGCGCATGTTCTGGAAGACATGATCCGCATCTGGAAGGCGAAGGTCGCCAAGCCTGACAAGGCGGCGCTGGAACAGTGGTGGAAGCAGATCGACACGTGGCGGGCGCGCAAGTCGCTCGGCTTCAAGAACAGCAGCGAGATCATCAAGCCGCAGCACGCCGTTCAGCGCCTCTATGAGCTGACGAAGAACCGCGACACCTACATCACGACCGAAGTCGGCCAGCATCAGATGTGGGCGGCGCAGCACTACCATTTTGAAAAGCCGAACCACTGGATGACGTCCGGCGGTCTCGGCACGATGGGCTATGGCCTGCCGGCGGCTGTCGGCGTGCAGATCGCCCACCCGGACGCGCTTGTCATCGACATCGCGGGCGAGGCTTCCGTTCAGATGACGATGCAGGAAATCTCGACGGCGGTTCAGTTCATGCTGCCGATCAAGATTTTCATTCTGAACAACGAATACATGGGCATGGTGCGCCAGTGGCAGCAGCTGCTTCATGGCGGCCGCTACTCGCACTCCTATTCGGATGCGCTGCCGGATTTCGTGAAGCTGGCGGAGGCCTATGGCGCCGTCGGCATCCGGGCTGAAAAGCCTGCCGAGCTCGACGACAAGATCAAGGAAATGATCGATGTGAAGGCGCCGGTCATTTTCGACTGCCGCGTCGATCAGCTCGAAAACTGCTTCCCGATGATCCCCTCGGGCGCCGCCCATAACGAGATGATCCTGGGTGACGACGCCGACGCCCCGACCGTCACGGAAGCGGGCAAAATGCTCGTATAAGGCCGCTTTTTAGCCGCCGCCGCCCGGTTAATGCCTGTGGCGGCGGCGCCGAAGGCCTAAAAAGAGCTTCCCACTTCGCTGCATTCCCAATACAGAGACGCGCATGACGACTGAGAGCAAGATCGAACGGCACACGATCGCCGTCCTCGTGGACAACGAGGCGGGGGTTCTCGCGCGTGTCATCGGCCTTTTTTCGGGGCGCGGCTACAATATCGAAAGCCTGACGGTCGCCGAAGTCGACCAGGCCGAGCACACCTCGCGCATCACGATCGTCACCGCCGGCACGCCGATGGTGATCGAGCAGATCAAGGCGCAGCTCGACCGGCTGGTGCCGGTGCACAAGGTCGTTGATCTTTCGGTCGATGCGCCGGGCATCGAGCGCGAAATGGCGATGGTCAAGGTTGCGGGCACCGGCGAGAAACGCGTCGAGGCGCTCAGGCTGTCGGATGCGTTCCGCGCTCGCGTCATCGACACGACGCATACGTCGTTCGTGTTCGAGGTGACGGGCACGCCCGCCAAGATCGACGCCTTTGTCGGATTGATGCGCCCGCTCGGGCTTGTGGATGTGTCGCGCACGGGTGTCGTCGCCATCGCGCGCGGCCCGGAAGCGATGTAACGGATAACTTTTACTGGATACGAAAAGGACGAGAGCCATGCGCGTTTATTACGACCGTGACGCGGACGTGAACCTGATCAAAGGCAAGAAAGTTGCCATCGTCGGCTATGGCAGCCAGGGCCATGCGCATGCGCTGAACCTGCGCGACAGCGGCGTGAAGGAAGTCGCCGTGGCGTTGCGTGAAGGCTCGGCCACCGCGAAGAAGGCGGAAGGCGAGGGGCTGAAGGTTCTCTCGGTCGCCGCCGCCGCCAAGTGGGCCGATGTCATCATGATGCTGACGCCGGACGAGCTGCAGGGCGACATCTACCGCGATCATCTGCACGCCAACATGAAGGAAGGCGCGGCGCTTCTTTTCGCGCACGGCCTTAACATCCATTTCAACCTGATCGAGCCGCGCAAGGACATCGACGTGCTGATGGTCGCGCCGAAGGGCCCCGGCCATACGGTGCGCTCGGAATACAAGCGCGGCGGCGGCGTGCCCAACCTCATCGCCATCCATCAGGATGCGAGCGGCAATGCGCACGACATCGGTCTGTCCTATGCGTCGGCCATCGGCGGCGGCCGCGCCGGCATCATTGAAACGACGTTTCGCGAGGAATGCGAGACGGACCTTTTCGGCGAGCAGGTCGTGCTCTGCGGCGGTCTCGTTGAACTGATCCGCGGCGGTTTCGAGACGCTGGTCGAGGCGGGCTATGCGCCGGAGATGGCTTATTTCGAATGCCTGCATGAAGTGAAGCTGATCGTCGACCTCATCTATGAGGGCGGCATCGCCAACATGAACTACTCGATCTCGAATACGGCCGAGTACGGCGAATATGTCACCGGCCCGCGCATCGTCACGCCGGAAACCAAGGCGGAGATGAAGCGCGTTCTCACCGACATCCAGACCGGCAAGTTCACGCGCGACTGGATGCTCGAGAACAAGGTCAACCAGACGAGCTTCAAGGCGACGCGCGCCGCCGCCGCCGCTCACCCGATCGAGGAAGTCGGTGCGAAACTCCGCGCGATGATGCCGTGGATTGCCGCCAACAAACTCGTAGACAAGGCGAAAAACTGACGTTCGCGCGAATAGCCTCAAGCGTTTCAAAAGGCCTTCCGCGAACATCGCGGAGGGCCTTTTTCTTTTAGGAGTGGCCGAAATGCCTCCTGCCCATATCCCTCACGGCGCCGCCATCGCCTTTCTGCATACGGCGTCGATCCACGTGGAAACCTTCAATGCGCTCGGCCGTGAAATCGCGCCGGAGCTCAAGCTCGCCCATGCGGTGCGCGAGGATCTCCTGAGCGCGGCGGAGAAAGCCGGTTTCGTTACGCCGGCGCTCGACATGAAGACGCAGGAAGCGTTGTTCGCGCTGGCCGAGGGCGGGGCGCGGGTGGTCGTCTGCACCTGTTCGACACTCGGGGCTTCGGCGGAAGCCCTGTCTGAGGAAATGGACATTCCGGTCCTGCGCATCGACCGGGCGATGGCCGATCTTGCGGTCGAGACCGGCCGTGTCATCGGCGTCGCGGCCTGCATTCCGGCGACGGTCCCGAACACGCAGACGCTGATCCGCTCGTCGGCGGCGCGAGCGGGGCGCGAGGTCGAAGTCCGGAGTTTCGTGTTCGACGATGTCTGGACGGCGTTCCGCGAGGGAAGACTTACCGACTATTACGAAGGCATCGCCGCGCGGCTTGAAGCCGCCGCGCAGGGTGTCGATGTGCTGGTGCTGGCGCAGGCCTCGATGGCGCCCGCCGCTGCGCTATGCGGCGCGCTTTCGGCACCCATCCTGTCGAGCCCGCGCATCGGGTTCGAGGCGGCGGCCCGGCTTGCCCGCATGGCCTGATGCGGCGAAATGCGCATTGACATGTTTTGAGAATGATTATCATATGCTGAAAACTTGAGTTCAGCATAACGGGCGGAAACATGGTGCGCGTATCTCTTTCGGCGGCGGCGATGGCCGCGGCTCTGGCCATAACGGGCTTCGGTTTCGCCGGTTCGGCGCGGGCGGACGACGCCAGCTACACACTGTCGATCAAGGACCATGCTTTCCAGCCGACGACGCTCGAAATACCGGCGGGCGCCAAGGTCAAACTCCTGGTCAAAAATCTCGATGCGACGGCCGAGGAGTTTGAGTCCTACGATCTCAACCGCGAGAAGATCGTCGCGGGCAATGGCGAGATCACGGTCCTGCTCGGGCCGCTCGAGCCCGGCACCTACAAGTTCTTTGGCGATTTCCATCAGGATAGCGCCAACGGCACCATTGTCGTGAAGTAGGGCGCCGCTCCGTCATGCTCGCAACCCTCATCATTGTTTTCCGCGAAGTCATTGAAGCCGCGCTGGTCATCAGCATCGTCGCGGCGGCGACCAAGGGCATTGCCGGGCGTAACCGCTGGCTGGCGACAGGCGTTGCCGCAGGCGTCGTCGGGGCCTGCTTCGTCGCCGGTTTCGCCGGCGAGATCGCATCGTCGCTTGAGGGTTCCGGTCAGGAAATTTTCAACGCCTCCATTCTCTTCCTCGCCGTCGCCATGCTTGGCTGGCACAACATCTGGATGAACCGGCACGGCCGCGAACTGGCGGCGGAAATGACAGCGGTCGGTCGCGATGTGGCGGCAGGCGACAAGCCTCTCTACGCGGTCGCGATTGCGGTCGGCGTCGCCGTGTTGCGCGAAGGTTCGGAAGTGGCGCTCTTTCTTTACGGCATCGCCGCGGGCGGCGGTTTGACGGCGTCGGGCCTCCTTGTCGGAGGTCTTATTGGTCTTGTCGCGGGCGCCGCGCTTGGCGTCGCGCTCTATAAGGGCCTCGTCAATCTCTCGACCCGGATGCTTTTCTCGGTGACGAGCTGGATGATCCTGCTGCTTGCCGCGGGGCTCGCCGCGCAGGGTGCGAATTTTCTCGTTCAGGCGGGCATTCTTTCGCCGCTCGGCGGGGCGCTCTGGGATTCGTCGTGGCTTCTGTCCGACCAGACGATCTTCGGCAAGATGCTGCATACGCTGATCGGATATACCGCACGGCCGACGCCGATCCAGCTTCTCTTCTATGCGGCGACCATTGTCGTTATTGGCGGGCTCATGCGCTTCTATCGCAGCGCCTCGTTGAGCAATTCGCTCGGCACGGCCGCTGTCGTCGTCGCTTGCGCCATCGCCATCGCTGCTTTTCTGTCCGGCGGCAGGGCAGAGGCGGCTGAGATCAAGGTCTATTCGCCTTATGTGGAACAGGGCGAAGCGGAAGTCGAATATCAGGGCTATCGCACCTTCGACAGCGACAGCTCGAAGGACAATGAGCAGAAGCACAGTGTCAGCCTCGGCTACGGCGTCACCAGTTTCTGGGCGACGGAGTTCTACGGCGTCTGGAAGCAGGACGCCGGCGGCGACATGAAGTTCGATGCGACCGAATGGGAAAATCGCTTTCAGTTGACCGATCAAGGCGAGTACTGGGCCGATCTCGGATTGCTTGTCGAATATGAGCATGTGCGCGATCGTCAGAATGACGCCGACGAATTCGCGCTTGGCCCGCTCATCGCCAAGGACATTGGTCAGACGACGACAACCGCCAACCTGATCTTCGAGCGCCAGCTCGGTGCGCATGGCGACAGCGGCGTCGGTTTTACCTATCGCCTGCAAGAACGCTGGCGCCTGATGGCAGC
>DASVNC010000222.1:0-3408 GCA_036384055.1 Parvibaculum sp. | reverse complement strand
GTCGGAGATCAGCTGCGCGTTCGCCAGAATGTTGCGGAGATCGTGATTGATCTTGCTCACCGCCGCGCCGAGCGATGCCAGATGCGCGCGCTGGTTCAGCGTGGCACGGATTTCCTGTTGCATCGCGCCCAGCTCGCGCTCGGCGACGCCGATTTCGTCCTCGCGGCGAGAGGGCGCGATGACGCGGCGGGCGTCTTCGGGATTGCGGCGGAAGGCGACCATGTTCTGCGTGATGCGCCGCATCGGGCGCACCAGCACCAGCAGAAGAACGATGTAGACGAGGCTCGCCGTCACCGTCGAGATCAGCACCGAGAGCCAGAAGATGTTGATGCCGTAGCGGATCATCGCGTGGCGCAGCGGCATTTCATCGATGACGATGTCGATATAGTCGCCGGCGCCGAAGCGCGGATAATCCGTCACCTCGATGACGCGCCCGTCCGGCTCGAGGAGCGTCTTGAAGGCATCCATGATGAGCATGGGCGCCATCGCATTGCGCAAATCGTAATGCGCATCGACGTCGGGCGGCATCTTCTCGGAGAGGATCAGCTTGTGCGAATTGCTGCGGTGAAGCTGGACGGCCAGCACCTGGGCGTTCTCCAGCAGCTCCTGCTGCAGCGAGGGCGAGACCATATTGTCGGGCGTCGCTTCCAGCGCCAGCGCCGCGATCTGCGCCGCGCCGATATTCTGTTGCAGCCAGGTCAGGCGGAAATTGGCGATGGACGGCACGAGGATCAGAACTTCGCTCAGCATGACGAAGAGGACCGTCAGAACCAGCAGGCGGCGCGACAGACTGCGCCGCAGCGGCAGGCCGAGCCGCACCCGCCAGGGCAGGCCCGCGCGCCATGCCGGTGACTGGGCTTCCTCGTTCGCCATATCGTGGTCCACTCCGCTCGTTTCCGTTCCGGCGGATCATAGCCCGAAAGCGGAAGGGCGCGAATATGGGCGGTTCAGCCGAAGAGGCCGAGGAAGCGGACCACCGCCCGCGTGCGTATGCTGAACAGCGTCGGCGTGTAATAGGAGCCGGCGGCGCGTTTGGAAATTTCCGACAGAGTCGGGTAAGGCGCGACGACGCCCGCCACGGCGCTGAGTTTCAGCCCGCGCGATTTCGCCAGCACCCAGGGCAGGATCAGCTCGCCCGCTTCGGGGCCGACGATGGTGCAGCCGAGAATGCGGCTATGCATGTCGGTGATGACCTTGATCTGGCCCTCGGTCTCGCGCGTCGCCTGGGCGCGGTCGTTTTCGGCGAGGTGCCAGCGCAGCACGTTGATGCGCATGTGGCGGGCGCGCGCTTCCTCCTCCGTCTCGCCGACATGGGCAAGCTCGGGGTCGGTATAAGTGACCCAGGGGATCGCGCCGTAGTCGACGCGGGCCGGCAGCCGGAACAGCGCGTTCCGGATGACGATGCCGGCGTGATAATTGGCGACGTGGGTGAACTGCAATCCGCCGGCGACGTCGCCGATGGCGAAGATGTTTTTGTTGGTCGTGCGCAGGCGGTCGTCGGTCTTGACGCCGCGGGCGTTGAATTCGACGCCCGCTTTTTCGAGATCGAGCCCTTCGACATTGGGGCGCCGTCCGGCGGCGACCAGAAGATGCGAGCCCTCGATGACGCGGCCGCCTTCGAGCGTTACTGAAATTTTTCCCGCTTCGCCGGCAATGCTCGCCGTCCGCGCACCTTCGAGAATCTCGACGCCTTCCTCGGCGAGGCGGCCGACGACGAAGGAGGTGAGTTCCGGATCGTCCTTCGCCAGCACCTTCGCCGCTTCGATGACGGTGACGCGGGAACCGAGGCGGCGATGGGCCTGCGCCATCTCCATGCCGATCGGCCCGCCGCCGATGATGATGAGGTGTTCGGGCAATATGGTGTTGTCGAAGATCGTCTCGTTGGTCAGGTAGGGCACCTTGTCGAGGCCGGGGATCGGCGGCGCACTGGCGCGCGAGCCCGTCGCGATGACGATGCGGCGGGCGCGGATCTCCTTGTTGCCGGCGATGACGGTGTGGCGGTCCTTGAAGCGCGCATCGGCCTTGATGACGGTGACGCCGAGGCCTTCGAAGCGGGCGACGCTGTCATTGGGCGCGATGGCCGCGATGACGCCTTTCACATGGGCGTTCACCTTGGCGAAATCGACCGTCGCTTTCACCGGTGCAATGCCGAAGCGCTCGCCCTGACCCATCTTGTGGGCATGCGCCGCGGCGGCGAGCAGAGCCTTCGACGGCACGCAGCCGGTGTTCAGGCAATCGCCGCCCATTTCGCCGCGTTCGACGAGCACCGTCTTCGCGCCCATTTGCGCCGCGCCCGCCGCGACCGAAAGTCCGCCCGAGCCTGCGCCGATGACGCAGATGTCCGCTTTGATTTTTTGCGCCATGTTTCCGCTTTCGGATGGTCGTGAGGGGATCAGCTTTTGCGGCGGAGCCGGCGATAGATGACGGGCACCAGCGCCAGCGCCGCCAGCGCCAGCAGCGGGCCGATGACTTCCGGCTGCTTGACGAGGCCGAGGTCAGGCGTTCCGCCGGCATCGAAGACCGCGCCGAGGCCGTTGCCGAGGCTCGCAAAGACGAAAGTGCCCGGAATGATGCCGAGGAAGGTCGCGGCGACAAACGTCGAGAGCGGCACACCGAGAAAGGCGGGCGCGAGATTGACGAGGAAGAAGGGAAAGACCGGCACGAGGCGCAGCACCAGCAGATAGGAGAAGGCGTTTTCGCGGAACCCTTCTTCCATGCGGGCGATGGAGGAGCCGGCGCGGGCGCGCAGCACGTCGCCCAATGCCGATTTCGCGGCGATGAAAAGGATCGTCGCGCCCATTGTGGCGGCGATCACCGTTGCGAGCCCGCCGATCAGCGTGCCGAACAGAAAGCCGCCGGTCAGCGTGGCGACCAGCGCGCCAGGCACCGAGAAGGCGACCATCAGCGCATAGACGCCCATGAAGACCAGCACCGCGACGAGCCGGTTGGCCGCCACCCAGCCCGCCAGCGCCTGGCGGTTGTCGCGCAGCGCATCGAGCGTCGCATAGCGATTGAGGCCGAGGGCGAAGAAGAGGCCAAGGCCGAGCGCCAGCACCGCCAGCGGCCAGAGGCGCGTCAGCGAGAAGCCCGGTCTTTTGGTTTCGGAGCCGTCGGTCATGTTTCCCCGCTATCGGCTTTGGATGAGAACGAAAAAGGAACATATGCGGCGATGCGCCGCCGCCGCCGTCAAAGCGGACCATACGCGAAAAGCGGGCGGCGGAAGCCTGCCTCACCCAAATGTGACCGGAATCGGCGGCCAGCGGAAAGGGGCGGTTTTGCCCGCCTTCACCCCCGCCTTCACATTGACTTCGGCCCGCAAGATCGACTATACACCCCGCCAGATGGCCGTCAGGCGGCAACGCCGACGGCTCTTGCATTCCAGGCCCTTTGTGAGCGGTCCCGACATCG
>DASVNC010000221.1:0-2003 GCA_036384055.1 Parvibaculum sp. | reverse complement strand
AGGCGACGACGCCGGCGCTGCTGCGCGATCTTGTGGTCAGCGACCTTGGCGTCGGGGACAAGGAACTCGTCATCGTCGACGGGCTTCTCGGCCTTGCCCAGACGAGCCAGCTCATTGTCGATGAGCGGCCCGATCTGAAGTTTCCGCCTTACAACGCGCGCTTCCCCGAACGCATCCGCGACCACGGCGGCGACTGCCTGGCGGCCATCCGCTCGAAGGACATTATCGTCCATCATCCTTATGAATCCTTCGACGTCGTCGTGCAGTTCATCCGCCAGGCGGCGGCCGACCCCGACGTCGTCGCGATCAAGCAGACGCTTTACCGCACCTCGAAGGACAGCCCGATCGTTCAGGCGCTGATCGAGGCGGCGGAGGCCGGCAAGTCGGTGACGGCGCTGGTCGAACTCAAGGCGCGCTTCGACGAGGCGGCAAACATCGTCTGGGCGCGAAACCTCGAACGCGCCGGCGTGCAGGTGGTCTTCGGCTTCATCGAATTGAAGACCCATGCCAAACTGTCGCTGGTGGTCCGGCGCGAGGGCGGCGCATTGCGCTCCTACGTGCATTTCGGCACCGGCAACTACCATCCGGTGACGGCGAAGATCTACACCGACCTGTCGATGTTCACCTGCGATCCGCTGCTGGCCCATGATGTGTCGCAGATTTTCAATTTCATCACCGGCTATGCCGAGCCGAAGGACTTGAACCTGCTCGCCGTCTCGCCCGTGAGCCTGCGTCCGCGGCTTCTGGAGCATATCCGCGCTGAGATGGAACATGCCAAAGCGGGCCGGCCGGGCGCAATCTGGGTCAAGCTGAATTCGCTGGTCGATCCCGAGATCATCGACATGCTCTATGAGGCGAGCAGGGCCGGCGTGAAGATCGAGCTGGTCATTCGCGGTATCTGCTGCCTGCGCCCCGGCGTGCCGGGCCTGTCGGAAAACATCCGTGTCAAGAGCATCGTCGGACGTTTTCTCGAGCACTCACGCATCATCTGCTTCGGCAACGGCCACGGCCTGCCGTCGGACCGGGCCAAGGTCTATATTTCTTCGGCCGACTGGATGCCGCGCAACCTCGACCGCCGCGTCGAGGTGCTGGTCCCCATTCTGAACCCGACGGTTCACGATCAGGTTCTCGACCAGATCATGGTTGCGAATCTGAGGGACAACCAGCAAAGTTGGGCGCTCCGGCCGGACGGTACCTATGAGAGAATGACCGTGCCGGAGGGGGGTGAGCCATTTAACGCGCACACCTATTTCATGAACAACGCCAGCCTGTCCGGCCGTGGCACATCCCTGAGCAAAGACCTGCCGCCGAGTTTCGACGTCAAGGTGGGCCGGGATTAGCATCACCCGGACATTGAAGGGATAGCGAGTGAGCGGCGGCAGGAAGAAAGCCGGTCGATTCGGCATTGTCGACCTCGGCTCAAACTCCGTGCGTCTCGTCGTTTATGCGGCGGCGGTGCGCAGCCCCGTGCTCGTTTTCAACGAAAAGGTTCTGTGCGGTCTCGGCCGCACCCTGTCCAGCACCGGCAAGCTCGACCCCAAGGGCATCACGCGGGCGCTGGAGGCGCTGTCGCGCTTCATCGCGCTGCGCGAGCAGATCGGCATCAGCCGGATGCTGGTGGCCGCCACCGCCGCGGTTCGCGACGCCGAAGACGGGCCGGAATTTCTCGCGCGGGCCGAAAAGATTTGCGGCTTCAAAATTCAACTCGTCTCGGGCGCCGAGGAGGCGCGGCTGTCGGCGCAAGGCGTTCTTTCGGGCATCCCGGATGCCGATGGCGTTGTCGGCGATCTCGGCGGCGCCAGTCTGGAACTGGTCGGCGTCGGCGGCGGTAAGCGGCTGGGCGAAGGGGCGACGCTGCCGCTCGGCCCCCTGCGCATCATGGATCAGGCGAAAAATTCATTGGCGGCGGCCGAATCCCTTGTCGATAAAGCCTTCAAGGGTCTGGATATCCTGAAGGAAAATCAGGGCAAGAAGCTCTATGTCGTCGGCGGCGCCTGGCGCAA
>DASVNC010000220.1:0-7906 GCA_036384055.1 Parvibaculum sp. | reverse complement strand
AAAATCCGCGCGACGCTTTTTTCTGGGAACGCGCCTTCTGGCGCCGCCCGCCGGAAGACCCTGCTTTCACGCTGCGCTTCCACCTCCATCCGGACGCCCGCGCCTCGCTCGCCCATGACGGCTCGAATGTGCTGGTGCTGTTGCCGAACGGCGACGGCTGGCAGTTCCGCGCCCTGAGCGCCGGCGTCGCGGCGCCGATCTCGATTGAGGAAAGCGTCTATCTGGGCTCGGGCGAAGCCAGCCGCCGCGCCGAGCAGATCGTTGTTTCCGGTACGGTTTTCCGCGGCGAGGCCCGGGTCAACTGGGCGCTTCGGCGCCTTTCGACCCGCAATGCCGGGCACCCGAGGCCCGAAGACACCGAAGTCCCGGAACTGCCGACGCTATAGCGGCTTGAAGCCATTTCGTGCTATCGGCGGGCCTCCGCCCCCGTCCCAAAAGCCGCGAAAGACCCGCCCATGTCCGTTTCCGCCAAAGCCGCCCCCAAAGCCGCCGACCTTCAGCCCGTGCGCCGCGCGCTCCTCTCGGTCTCGGACAAGACGGGGCTCATCGACTTCGCCCGCGCCCTTCATGAAGCGGGTGTCGAACTGGTCTCGACCGGCGGCACGGCCAAGGCGATCAAGGATGCCGGCCTGCCGGTGAAGGACGTGTCGGAGCTGACCGGCAGCCCCGAAATGATGGACGGCCGCGTCAAGACGCTGCATCCGAAAGTCCACGGCGGCCTTCTCGCGGTGCGCGACGACGCCGAACACAAGGCGGCGATGGCGACCCACGGCATCGGCGCCATCGACCTGCTCTGTGTCAATCTCTATCCCTTCGAAGCCACCGTGGCGAAGGGCGCCGCCTATGACGAATGCGTCGAGAACATCGACATCGGCGGCCCGGCCATGATCCGCGCCGCGGCCAAGAACCACGCCTATGTCGCCGTCATCGTCGAAGGCGCGGACTACGCCGCCGTCATCGATGAGCTGAAGGCCAAAGGCGGCACGTCGCTGGCGCTCCGCAAGCGCCTCGCCCAAAAGGCCTATGCGCGCACCGCCGCCTACGACGCCGCGATCTCGAACTGGTTTGCAAACGAGCTGGAAGAGACCGCGCCCGCATGGCGCGCCTTCGGCGGCAGCCTGAAGCAGACGCTGCGCTACGGCGAGAACCCGCATCAATATGCGAGCTTCTATGTCACCGGCGAGAAGCGCCCAGGCGTCTCGTCCGCGACGCAGCTTCAGGGCAAGGAGCTCAGCTACAACAACATCAACGACACCGACGCCGCCTTCGAACTCGTCGCCGAATTCGATCCCGCCGTCGCGCCCGCCATCGCCATCATCAAACATGCAAACCCCTGCGGCGTCGCCATCGGCTCGTCGCTCACCGACGCCTATCTGAAGGCGCTGGCCTGCGATCCGGTCTCCGCTTACGGCGGCATCGTCGCCTCGAACCGCAAGCTCGACGGCGCCATCGCCGAGGAAATGGCGAAAATCTTCACCGAGGTCATCATCGCGCCGGACGCCGACGAAGATGCGCGCCGCATTATCGGCGCGAAGAAGAACCTCCGTCTCCTGCTCACCGGCGGCCTGCCGGATGCAGGCGCGGCCGGCCTCACCATGAAGACGGTCTCGGGCGGCTTCCTCGTTCAGTCGCGCGACAATGGCCGCGTCGATCTGCTCGACCTCAAGGTGGTGACGAAGCGCCAGCCGACGGCCCAGGAACTCGCCGACCTCAAATTCGCCTTCCGCGTCTGCAAGCATGTGAAGTCGAACGCCATCGTCTATGTGAAGGCGGGCGCCACGGTCGGCGTCGGCGCGGGCCAGATGAGCCGCGTCGATTCAGCCCGCATCGCCGCGCGCAAGGCGCAGGATGCCGCCGAAGCCGCGGGCCTGAAACAGCCCGCCACTATCGGCTCGGTCGTCGCGTCCGACGCCTTCTTCCCCTTCGCCGACGGATTGCTCTCGGCCGCCGAAGCGGGCGCAACCGCGGTGATCCAGCCCGGCGACTCGGTGCGCGACGACGAAGTGATCGCGGCGGCCGACGAGAAGGGCCTCGCAATGGTCATGACGGGCATGCGCCACTTCCGGCACTGAGATAGTCAGCCATCCTTCGAGACGCCCGCTTCGCGGGCTCATCAGGATGAGGTTCGGATATTTGGGTTGATCCTCACCCTGAGGAGCGCTTCGAAGAAGCGCGTCTCGAAGGGCGAGGCCACCGATCTCACTCGATCGCGGTCGCGCGTTCTTCCTTGACGAAGAGAAGCATGGCGATGCCGAGAACGATCAGCGGCACAACGACCATCAGGCCGATGCGCTGGCTGCCGCTCGCCGCCGTTGCGATGCCGATGAGCAGCGGCGCGACGAAGGTCGTCGCCTTGCCGGCCAGCGAATAAAGACCGAAAAACTCCGTCATCATTTCGACCGGCGCGATACGGGCGAGCATCGTCCGGCTCGATGCGATGGTCGGCCCCGCCATCAGCGCGAAACCGGCGATGATGAGGAGAAAAACCTGCTGCGGAACGGTGGTGAAGGCCGGGGCCTCGGCGGGCGCGGGAAACGCGACGATGAAGAAAATGTGATCGCGATCAATCGAGATGAGCGCGAGAAACAAGACGACGGCAATCGCCAGCGACCAGATGAGCGTCGCCTTGCTGCCGAAACGCTGATCAGTCCAGCCGCCGACGAAAGCGCCGAGCGCGGCAAAGAGCGTCGCCCAGACGCCATAGACGGCCATCTCCGTCGCGCCCCAGTGGAAGGTGGAGGCGGCGAGAATGCCGCCGAAAATGAAGATCGCATTCATGCCGTCGTAAAAGGCCATGCGCGAAACGAGATAGAGCGCCACGTTGCGGAAATGCCGCGCCCTGGCGATGGTATGCGCCAGCCGCTTCAGCCCCGCCTGCGCCGCCTCGAGGCGCGACAGGTTGCGCGATTTCTGGTCGGGCACGAGGAACAACAGCGGCAGCATGAAGACGAGGAACCAGACGCCCGAGATCGGTCCGACAATGCGGTCGGTCTCGAACTTCGCCTTCGACAATCCGAAAACGGGCGCGTCCGGAATGAACGAGGCGTGGACGACGCCCGGCAATTGCAGCGCGATCAGCACCGCGATCAGCGCGACGATGGCGGCAAGCTGCCCCATGCCGATGCCGATGCCCGACAGCAATCCGATGCGCCGCTCCGACGCGATGGTCGGCAGCATCGCATTGGCGAAAATGATGGTGAACTCCATCCCGATCGAGGCGATGACGAGCGCCGTGGCGACCGGCACGATGGCCGCCCCCGGCACCGCCAGCCAGAGCCCGAAGCAGCCGAGAATGCAAAGCCCCATGAAAGCGACGATCCACGGCTTGCGCCGTCCCGCCGCATCGGCGATGGCGCCGAGCAGCGGGCTCGTCAGCGCGATGATGATGCCCGCGGTCGCCTGCGTGTAGCCCCAGATCGCCTGCCCGTGAACGGGATCGCCGATCACCGTGGCGCTGAAATAGGGCGCAAAGAGAAAGATGGTGACGAGGGAATAATAGGGCTGGTTCGCCCACTCGTAGCAAACCCAGGCGGCTTGCGCGATGCCCGAGGCCGGTTCACGCGTCGCAACCTCTGTCCTCGTCAATCGTGAGCCTCCGCCCGGCCCACGCGCACGAACAACATGCCCGTCAGGCCGGCGACCATGAGAATGAGAATGGACGCAAAACCTGCCCGCTGACTGTGGAAATATTCCGTCGTGAAGCCGACAACCTCCGGCCCCATGAAAGCGGTCGCGGTTCCCGACAGGGCATAGAGGCCAAAAAATTCCGACATCTTGGAAACCGGCGCAATGCGCGCCAGCATCGTCCGGCTGTTGGCATAGGCCGCAACGATGCAGATGGCGATCACGGCGACGGTACCGAGAAACATGAGTTCGGGAAGGGTGCGGAAGAACGGCAGGTTCCAGATCGGCGGGGTCGCCGGATCGTAGGGAATGAAAAAGAACATGCTCGTCGGCGTCATCGAAACCGCAAGCAGGATGCCGACCGAGGTGCCGCCGATCGAGGTGAGGAGGGCGCGCTTCGACCCGAACCGGTCGTCGAGCCAGCCGCCGAAAAATCCGCCGCCCACCCCGGCCACGCAAAGCACGATGCCGTAGATGGTCAGCGTCAGCGCATCCCAGTGAAAGACGCCCGCTGCATAGACGCCGACGAAGATGAGCACCGCCGTCTGCCCGTCGTTGAAGAACATGCGGGCGATGAGATAGGCCGCGACATTTCTGTATTGCCTGATCTGCCGCACCGTCTTGAAGACCCGCTTCATGCCGTCGATGACCGCCCGCGTTTTGGCGATGCGCTGTGTCGGCTTCACATCCGGCGTGAAGAACAGGAGCGGCAGCGTAAAGACGAGCAGCCAGACGGCGACGATGGGCGCGGAAATACGGCTGTTCTGGTGCTGCGACACGTCGATGCCGAAGAGCGCCTTGTCCGGCACGAAGCTCCAGTCGACATGCCCGGGCAGCATGAAGGCGTAGAGAAGAAAACAGAGGATGAGCAGCGACCCGGCATTGGCCAGCGCCAGCGCCAGACCGGAGAGAAAGCCGACGCGCTCATGCGGCGCGACGCTTGGCAGCATCGAATTGTGAAAAACTTCCGAAAACGAAAAGCAGATCGCGATCGTGACGAAAAGCGCCGCCGTCGCATTCAGGCTGAGGCCCGCCTCTCCCGGCACCGCCCACCAGAGCGCGAAAATCGCCGGCACCATGACGGCGACGATGGCGATGAGCCAGGGCTTGCGCCTGCCGCCCGTGTCGGCGATGGCGCCGAGAATGGGTCCGAAACAGGCGATGATGAAACCGGCGATGCCGTTGATATGGCCCCACAAGGCCTGGCCCCGCACCGGATCGCCCACGACGGTCGTGGAAAAATACGGCACGAAAATATAGATCATGACGACGATGACATAGGGGTCGCGCGCCCATTGAAAGGCCGCCCAGCTGACCTGCCCCTTGGTGTCGGCCGCCCTGTGGCCGCTGGCCGACAGGGCATGGGAACTCGTGGAAGGCGGATGGGGATCGTTCTCGGCGGCGGCGCGCACTTCGCCCAATTCGGTCAGAACATCCACCGCCCGTCTCCTCCCTCATCTGTGCGACGGCGGCGCGTCTCTCGAACCGCAAGGTCTGGATGAACCCGAGGTTCCGGCGCGCCGTTACCGTCGCCTCGGGAATTGGAGCATAAAGCCCGGCCTCATGGAAGGCCGCACGAAATCATCGTCTCGTCATTTGCGTGGATGCCCGAACCCTTTTAGCTTTGCCGCCTGAAAAGGCCGGAGGGGAACCGATGTCGACGCTGTCCGAACTGCGCAGTCTCTCGCCGAAACAGAGAAACGCCGTGCTGGCGAGCTATCTCGGCTGGACGCTCGACGCCTTCGACTTCTTCATCCTCGTCTTCGTCCTGAAGGACGTCGCCGCCGAATTCGGAACCGACGTCAAGTCGGCGAGCTATGCCATCGCGCTGACCTTGATGATGCGCCCTGTCGGCGCGCTGATTTTCGGCCTCGCCGCCGACCGCTACGGCCGCCGCCCGATCCTGATGACCAATATCCTCTTCTATTCGACGATGGAGCTGCTGTCGGGCTTCGCGCCGAGCCTGACCGTACTGATCGTCCTGCGCGCGCTCTTCGGCGTCGCTATGGGCGGCGAATGGGGCGTCGGCGCCTCGCTCGCAATGGAAACGATCCCGCCGAAGCTGCGCGGCATCGTTTCGGGCCTGTTGCAGACCGGCTACCCGACCGGCAACCTCATCGCCTCGCTCGCCTTCGTCATCTTCTTTCCGCTGGTCGGCTGGCGCGGCATGTTCGTGCTGGGCGCGGTGCCGGCGCTGCTCGTCCTTTATATTCGCTGGGGCGTCGAGGAATCGCCGGTCTATCTCGCCCATGCAGCGCGCCGCACCGGCGGCATTCTCGCCCATGCCAGGGAAATGCTCGGCATCGGCCGGACGCATATCCTGCTCTTTCTTTATGCCATTGCCCTGATGGCGGCCTTCAACGCCTTCAGCCACGGCACGCAGGATCTCTACCCGACCTTCCTGCGCGAGCAGCATCAGTTCGACGCCCATGCGGTCGGCCTCATCGTCATCATCGGCAATCTGGGCGCGATCGTCGGCGGCCTCACCTCGGGCACGCTGTCCGAGCGCTTCGGACGCCGCCGCATGATCGCCATCGCGGCGCTGCTGGCGCTGCCCGTCATTCCGCTCTGGGCCTATTCGACGGCGCCTGCGCTGCTCGCGCTCGGCGCCTTCCTGATCCAGATCTGCGTGCAGGGCGCCTGGGGCATCGTGCCGGCGCATCTGAACGAGCTGTCGCCCGACGAAGTGCGCGGCACCTTTCCGGGCTTTGCCTATCAGCTTGGAAATCTGATCGTCTCGCTGGCCGCGCCGCTGCAGGCGGGCATCGCCCAGAGCCACGGCGGCGATTACAGCCTGGCGCTTGCGTCAGTCGCGGGCGCGGTCGCGGTCGTGCTGGCGGCGCTCGCCTGGTTCGGCGTCGAGAAACACGGCGTCGCCTTCGGAACCGGCGCCGCCAGATAGGCGCGGTGGACGGCAAGCCAGAGTGTCGCCAGCAGTGCGAGGAAGCCGATCTGCAAATGAATCGCCGCGGCCACCGGCGCGATTTGGATCGGAATGATGTAGAGCACGAGGAGCGCGGTCTTCTCCGGCCGCGTCGCCCCGCGCGCGATCATGTCGCTCGCCACGATTGCCAGCGGCACCATCAGGATCGCAAATTCGTAGTCGAAGATATAAGGCGGCACGAGCATCGTCGCGGTGATCAGCACCGCAAATGACAGCCGCGTCGCGCCGAACGTCCGCCAGACGACGGCGACGATGCCCGTCACGGAAAGCGCCGTCAGGATCTGCGCACCATAGGCGATGGTCTGCGGCACGCCGAGCAGTCTCAGGAAGATGAAGGCGCTCGGAATTTTCTCCCAGGGCAGAAAGCCGTTTTCGAGAATCTGCCGGACGACCGCGCCGTCCTTGAAGAAAACGAACCAGAGATCGACGCCGAAGACGAGCGTCGAGACGCCGGCGAAGACGAGAGCGGTCGCTGCCGTCGAAAAAAAGACCCGCCACTGACCGGAGATTGCCAGCGCCAGCGGCAGCAACAGGCCGAGCTGCGGCTTGTAGGCGAGAAAGCCGAGACAAACGCCCGCAAGAACGGGCCGCCTGTCGATCAGGAGGATCGCGCCTGCAAAAAGCGCCGCCGACAGAAACGAGTTCTGCCCGTGCAGCACGCAGATATAGACCGCGGGCGAGGCCAGCAGCAGCCACACCGCCTGGGGATCGTCGAGAAGCCGCCGCGTCGTTGCAACGAAAGCAGTGAGCGTCGCGCCGATGAAGAGAAGATAGGACGCAAAATAGGGAAGCAGCGACAGGGGCGCGCCGAGAAGCTGGAAGGTCGGCGGATAGTGCCAGAGGAAAATGGTTTCGCCGGGCGTCGCCGCGCGCTGCGCGAGAAAAATCTGCTTGGCGTCGAAGGCAGCAGCAGCCTGCCCTTTCAGCGAAAGATAAGAAGCGCTCCAGAAGGTGATGAAGTCGTAGCCGAGCGGCTTGCCCCAGGCGTCGAGCCCGTTTTTCGACCAGAGGAAAATGCCGATCGCGACCGCCGTATAGAGCGCGACCAGAATGCGCGGGTAGACGCGCATGCGTTCAGCGTCGAAAAGCGGATAGCGGGGGACGTCGGTCAAGGGAACTCTCTCGAAACCGCCGATGGGCGTTTCGCGGGAGTTTAGAGAGCCGGTCTTTCCAAATTCTTTACCAAGGCCCCGCGCCGGGCGTTTACGCCGCCGCGCCGTGGCATTTCTTGTATTTCTTGCCCGAGCCGCAGCTGCAGGGATCGTTGCGGCCGATCTTGACGACAGTCCTGGGCTTCGTCCCCATCACCCCATCGACATAGAACCAGCGCCCGCCCTC
>DASVNC010000219.1:0-2148 GCA_036384055.1 Parvibaculum sp. | reverse complement strand
GATCAAGCCCTGCAGGATGTCGGAGAGCTTGATCCGGCTGCGCACCATCGCGAACATCGTCGTGCCGCGCGCCGGGGCACCGCCCTTGCGCCAGGCATTCTCGGAAATGCCGATCTCGCTATCGAGATTGAGCCGCCCTGCCCCGATTTCCTGGAAGGCGACGAGCGCGGTCGCGATCTTGGCCATGCTGGCCGGCACCATCGGATCGTCGGCCGACTTCTCGTAGAGAACCGCGCCGCTGTCGGAATCGAGCAGGAAGGCGAAGGGCGCCTGCGATTGGAAATTCTGGGCTCGCGCTTCGGGAGCCGCCACGAAGACGAGAAGCAGCAGCGCCAACCCGCGCAGAAACCTCCCCGCGAGGGGGAACGGCCTGCCTTGCGATGTCGGGTCAAACGTCGCGCTCATACTCCGATCTGAAGCAGAGCGCCCCGGCCGAGGTCAAGCCGGGCCAGCGTCAATTCTGTGCCAGCGATTGCAGCGTCTGCGGTGCCAGCCGGTTCAGCGGGTGATTGCCGGAGAAGCGCTCGCCCGGCGCCTTCTCGGGCGTGGCGAACAGGCTTGCGACATTGCCACGCACAGGCGGCAAGGTCGTACGCAGCGTCGCGGGAACCGCGACCGGCCGGGCTGCGTTGGCAATGGTGTCAAGATCGAACGGGCGGTTGGGCGGCAGCGGCGCGGCATGAACCGGCGTGCCCGCAACCGTCGAAACCGGCGTATTCAGCGGCCTTGAGCTCGCCGAGGCCAAGCTGGCGACGACGGGGTCGCTCGGCGTAACGACGCGCGGTTGCGGCGGCGCATAAGCTTGCGCGACCGGCTGGCTGGCTGGCGGCGCGCTGACCGGTGCCGGTTCAGGCTCGAATGCGGGCTGCGTGTCCAGGTCCGGGGTCGGCATGCGCGTGGTCGACACCCCGCTCGCGCTCGCGACCATGGTGCGCGCGCTGGTTCCGGGGATCGGAGCCGGCGAGCCGTCCGTGCGCAGCGTCGCAAGCAGGAGATTATCGTCCGAGCCCGCCAGCGAGGCCTGGCCGAGATATTCCATCTTAATGCGGGCCGTGCCGAGATGGCGGAAGGCCAGCGCCTCGGCCGTCTTCTGCGAAACGTCCATCAGGCGGCCGCCATGGAACGGTCCGCGATCGTTCACGCGCACGATGATCGAACGGTTATTGAGGAGGTTGGTGACGCGCGCATAGGCCGGGAGCGGCATGGTCGGGTGCGCGGCGGTGATGCTGTTGCGGTCGTAGACTTCGCCGTTCGAGGTTCGGCGGCCGTGGAAAGCCTCGCCATACCAGGAGGCCGTGCCAACGGCGCTGTAGCCGACGGGCTTTTCGAATGGGACGTAGCGCTTGCCCGCGACCGAATAGGCTTTTCCGACCAGCAGGCGCCCCCCGCCCTTCGGCACCGGCTCGCCATCGGCGATGACGCGCGGGCTGGCGGCGCCGTATTTCGACTGCGGAAAGGCGCCGATTTCCTTGGAGCGGCGACCGGCAACCTGGTTTCCGGCGCAGTTGGCGACGAGCAGCCCGGCGAGAACCACGCAGCCGAGTCTCGCAATGGACATGGAGCCAGAGGGCGCCGTGATCGACCCGGAGTCTTCGGAGGACGTTTCCATGGTCGACAAGCGAGCGCCTCGAATCATGCCGTCATTCCGTCTTTCAAGCCAAAAACGTCGCGCCGGACCAAAGTCGCAAGCGCGACCTTGCCGAGTTTTCGGCTAATTCCATTAAGGGATCGTTAAACGAAGGCGGCGCGACGCGCCGCCATCGGAGTGCCATCCCCTGCCTTGGAGCGGGCACAAAAGTGTCGGAAAACGGACACGTGTCAACCCGATCCGCCGACCCTTCGGTTTTTTCGGGGGAACGTTGCGCCTATGCCACGCTCGGAACAGGGTGGTCGCCGGGCCTCGAAAGCGGTCGAAAATCGCCGGATCGGCGTGATTTTGAGCCGAACGGCTGTGCACGGGACAGCTTCCGGGCCACTTGCAAAATCTGTGGGCGAGCGGCATTGAACGGGCCACCGGAAGGGTGGCCGAGTGGTTTAAGGCAGCGGTCTTGAAAACCGCCGTGGGTGCAAGCCCACCGTGGGTTCGAATCCCACCCCTTCCGCCAATAATTTTGTTTTGAGCGCGCGGCGTCACTCTCGTTTTCAGAG
>DASVNC010000218.1:0-2501 GCA_036384055.1 Parvibaculum sp. | reverse complement strand
ATGCGGTCGATGACGAAGCCGTCGACCGTGCCCGCAAGCGCGCTCGCGTCGAATGCGGTAAAGCCGACATCCGCCATGACATGGGCGACGAGCGCAGCCAGCGGCGCCGCGCCCAGCCGCCCGTTCAGCCAGTGGCCCGTGCGCCAGTTGGCGCCGTCGGCCCAGATGTCGGTGCGGTCGGGGAAAGCCGGAAAAGGCCGCGCGTCCCAGGTCCAGAAAAAGATGTCGGCGGCATCGAGCATCGGCGCGCCGTAGACGCTCGACACCGGGTTATGCGCGCCGCTGGCGCTCCAGTAGCCCGTCACCGCTTCGATGAAGGCGCGTTGGATGAAATCGTCGCGCGTGCCGGAGGAATAATGCGGCGCGGCGCTTTCCGCCGATTTCGGATCGACGAAAACGTTGGGCTCGTTGGTGCCCTTGTCGATGGCGGGGCAGCCGGTCTCCGTCAGGACGATCGGTTTTCCTTCCGGCACCCATGCGGTCGGCGTTCCGCTCTCCGTGCCGCCCGGCCGGTCATAATGGGCGTTCGCCCACCACGACTTTATGTCTTTGGCGCGCCAGACCCAGGGCTTGCCGTAAGCGCCATCCGTGATGGGCGTGCGGATCTGCGCGTCGCGGTCGGCATCGCTCGCATAGTACCAGTCGAAATCCTCGCCGCCGACGATGCGCGACTGGAGATAGCCGATGTCGTAGATCGATCCGGCGATTTCGGCGTCGAGATGATCCGTCGTCTTCCGCCAGTCGGTCAGCGGCGCATAGTTGTCAATGCCGACGAAATGGATGTTCGCATCTGCCCAGAGCGGATCGAGATTGAAATAGAGATCGCCCGTGCCGTCGCCAGGCGCATGGCCCGCATATTCAGACCAGTCGGCGGCGTAGGAAATTTTCGTGCCCGGCCCGAGGATGCCCGCCACATCGGCGGCGAGCGTCTTCAGCGCCGCAACGGCGGGATAGGCCGCCGCGCCGCTTCTCACCTGCGTCAGGCCGCGAAGTTCCGAACCGATGAGGAACGCATCGACGCCGCCCGCGACGACGCAGAGATGCGCGTAATGCAGCACCATCCGCCGATAGGACCATTCGCCGGGGCCGGAATAGCTCACGGCGTCGGTCGAGCGGTGGAAATCTGACGCTGCCGCCGTGCCGAAGAAGGCCGCGACCTGCGCCGCCGCGGCGCTCGTCTTGTCGGGCGTGGCGGTGCGTCCCGGCGCCGGATCGCAGGTGATGCGTCCGCGCCAGGGATAGGCGCTCTGCCCCGCCGCGCCGGAATAGGGATCGGGCAGCGTGTTGCCCGCCGCTATATCCATCATCACGAAGGGATAGAAGACGGTGCGTAGCCCGCGCGCTTTCAGGTCGGCGATGGCGCGGATGACCGTGAGGTCGGACGGCGTGCCGCCATAGGCCGGCCGGCCGTCGATCTGGCTGACGAGCCCGGCGCTGCCGCGCCCGAGGCCGGACACGCTCCAGCTGTCCGGCAGCGTGATCTTGTGCGCGGTCTCGACTTTCGGCGTCAGCGTGCATTGCCCGCAGCGCAGATCGTCGCCGAACCACGCCACGACCAGCGAGGCCGAGGCGACATTGGGACAGGTCGCCTGCAACTGGTCGATGGCCGCCTGCCAGTCGGTCGCGCCTTCGGTGCTGTGGGTGTTGACGGCGCGGCTCGACGCCTCGCTCAGGATTTCGCGTGTTGCGCCGGTGTCGTAGACGAATTCGCCGGCGCCGGGGATCACCGTCACCGCGCGCACCGCCTGTTCGACATCGCTCAGGCCGCGAAAGACCTCGAAGGAAAGCTGCGGCAGCCTGTTGCCGAAGGGCGAAAGGTCGAGGTCTTCAAAAAGAATGTAGGCCGTGCCGCGATAGGCGGGCGTCGCGTCCACGCCTTCGACCGCCTCGATCAGCGGATCGGCTGGCTGGTCTTCCGCGCCCTTGTGCAGACGCCACGTCACATCGGCGAGCGAAAGCGGATTGCCGTCGGCCCAGACGCGGCCGATGCGCGTCACCTCGCCCTCGCAAAGCGCGACGGCGAAGGAGACGCTGTAACTATATTCGGTGACGCTCGCGCCGCCGCCGCCTTTGCCGCCGCCGCTCGCATGCGTCGATTTATGTTCGGTGAATTGCGTGGCCCAGATCACCTGGCCCGCAAGCCGCGCCCGGCCATAGACGCGCGGGATCGGCGCGCCTTCGGTCGAGGCCATCACCTGCAAGTCGGAGAGGCGCGGGCCCGACCCATTGGCGACCGTCGGCCCGAACAGGCGCTGATCGACATAGGCGCCCGCCACCGCGCCGACCGCCGAGCCGATCGCCGCGCCCGAAATCGTCGAGCCCAGCACATTGACGCCGCCAGGCAGCATCGCGCCGCCGACGGCGCTGCCGACAGCCGAGAGAAGTACAGTTGCCATGTCCTCGCTTCGCTCAACTTTCTAAGTCCTCCCCCTCAAAGGGGGAGGTCGATCAGCGAAGCTGATCGGGTGGGGGTCTTCTTCGAAGACTCTTCTTACTTTCGC
>DASVNC010000217.1:0-5323 GCA_036384055.1 Parvibaculum sp. | reverse complement strand
CAACGGTCGGACAAGGGCGCAGGACGGCTTCGGGTGGTGCGGCGATTGCGCCGATGATGCCGAAGAGAGCGCCGGCGGTCTGGTGGATGTCGGCGCGGAGGTAAAGAAGGTCGCCCGGATGCAGGTCTTCGCTGACGGTGGGGCTGGTGAGGCCGCCGGTCTTGCTCTCCGCTCTTTCGTGCCAGGCAAATTCATATTTTCCAGGAACGAGATCGACGACCAGGACCTGACCGGGATTGACGCCACCGAGCGTCTGGCCATTCGCCAGGAGGTCGGCCGGTTGCTTGTTGTCGATCGGACCGAGGACCATGACCGCGCCGTTCCATTCGCCGAGATAGAATTGCACGCGGGCCTTCTTTTGGGGCGGCGTGTGCGCGCGGACGGCCTGCTCGATGTCGGCCGAGGCGGCGACGTTCTGGGCGGGTGAGACGCAACCCGCCAACAGCGAACTGCAAGCGACCAGCGCGATGCCGGCCGCGATACGGCTGAAATTCATGAAGTCCCCCACAGTCATGCCGTCGCAATGGGCGGCAGCTCTCCATCGAAAGCTTAGCGTGTGACCGGGGTGTACGAAAGGGCAACGGAAATAGAGGCGCGGATGGCCCGATTGATCCCCCGATCAAGTCGGGGGAGGGCCGGGACGAATACAAATGGAAGGCTATTCGTGCGCACCCACGCCTCCCGCGCCTAACGGCAGCGGGCCCTGTCCCTCTCCCCGCCGGGCTGTGCCGCGCAAGACATGTCGTCCCGGAATTCGGTTCCGGGACGACAGCGATTATGCGGCGGATGTTTACTGCTGCGCTTCCGCCGCGCGGACCTGGCTGATGGCCTCGCCGCGCTGGGGTAGTTCTGGAATGTTGAAGACCACCGTGTGGATCTTGCCCGGATAAACGAAGGGCTCGCGGTAGTCGGCGCAGACCGGCGAGAGGCTGCGGCCGACATCCATGCCGAGGCTGGAAATCATGAACAGCATCTGCTTGATCTTGCCCGCCGCGATCTCCTTGCCGTCGAGCGCCAGCGCGATGTCGCCGCCGCCGTCGGCACGGCGGGTGACGGCGACTTCGAGCTTGTGACGGCCCGGCGCGATGGCCGCCTCGCCCGCGAGAGCCGTGTGGTCGTGGAAGGCGTTGTAGTCGAAATGCGGTTTGCCGTTCTTGATGTAGAGAACGAAGCCGCTGTTGATGCTGCCGCGCGCGACGAGGGCGCCGTCTCCGCCCCTGGCCGGATGCTCGAAATCGACGGTGGTCTTCCAGCCGCGTGCGACCGGCGGGCAAGCGTCCGAGACGATATGCGAGACGGGCGGGCGATAGGTGAACGCGGTGCGCGAGGTCGGCATGCCCGGTCGGCGCGAGGCGGCGAACAAAAGGAAGGCGCCCCGGTCGTCGAGCGGCAGGACGCCGTGCTTCTCGGCCTCCGTCCACCAGAGATCGACCATCGCCTTCAGGCGCGCCGGATCTTTCGCGGCGAGGTCGTCATATTCCGAGAAATCGTTGTCGAGATTGTAGAGCTCCCACTGGTCCTCATCGAAGGGCTTGCCGGACTCATGGTGCGTGACGGCTTTCCAGCCGTCAGCCCAGATGCCGCGATGGCCGAGCATTTCAAAATACTGGGCCCCTCGCGCGAGCTTCGCCTTCGGATCGGCCAGTACGGGCGCCAGGCTGACGCCATGCACCGGCATTTGCGGAACGCCGGCGACGACCGTCGGCGTTTCGATGCCGATGATATCGAGGATCGTCGGCGCGATGTCGATGGCGTGGCAGAACTGCGGGCGGATGCCGCCGGTCGCGGCGATCTTGCCGGGGAAGTGCATGACGAGCGGATCGCGGACGCCGCCGCCATGCGTGTTCTGCTTGTACCATTTGAGCGGCGTGTTGCCGGCCTGCGCCCAGCCCCAGGGAATGTTCGAGTGGCTGTTCAAGGTGCCGATGTCGTCGAGGCGCTCGACGGCGAGATCGACGTCTTCCTTGATGCCATTGAACCATTTCATTTCATCGAAGACGCCGGTCGCGCCGCCTTCCTGGCTGGCGCCGTTGTCCGACATCACGATGAACAGCGTGTTGTCCCATTGGCCGATCTCCTTCAGGAAGGCGATCAGGCGGCCGATCTCGGCATCGGTGTGCTCGAGCATGGCGGCGAAGGCTTCCTGAAGACGGGCGGCGAAACGCTGCTGGTTCTTCGAGAGTTCCTTCCACGGCTTCACGCCGGGATTGAGCGGCGCGAGCTTCGTGTCTTTCGGCACGATGCCCATTTCCTTCTGGCGGGCAAACCATTCCTCGCGCGCGACGTCCCAACCGGCGTCGAACTTGCCGCGCCATTTGTCGAGATAGGCCTGCGGCGCCTGATGCGGCGCGTGCATGGCGCCGAAGGCGGTATAGAGAAAGAACGGCTTTTCGGGGACGAGCGAGGTGAGATCGCGCACCATGTTGGCGGACTTGTCCACGATGTCCTCGGAGACGTGGTAGCCCTCTTCCGGCGTTTTCGGAATATCGACGAAGTGATTGTCGCTGGTCAGCTCCGGATAGAACTGATCGGTCTCGCCTTGCAGGAAGCCGTAATAGCGGTCGAAGCCCTTTTGCAGCGGCCAGTTGGTGTAGGGACCGGCGGCGGAGCATTCCGACATCGGCGCGAGGTGCCACTTGCCGGTGGCAAAGGTCGCATAGCCATTGTCGCGCAGGATTTCGGCCAGCGTCGCCGCCGACCTCGGCAACGCGCCGCGCATGTTCGGAAAGCCGGTGTCGAAGTTCGAAATGCCGCGCATGCCGACTGCGTGCGGGTTGCGGCCGGTGAGCACGCAGGCGCGCGTCGGCGAACAGAGCGCCGTGGTGTGGAAGCCGGTGAAGCGCGCGCCGGCGGCCGCCAGCGCGTCGATGTTCGGCGTCTTCATCGTCGAGCCGTAGCAGCCCAGATGCGAGAAGCCGGTGTCGTCGAGGACGACGAGAACGACGTTGGGTGCGCCTTTCCTGATTTTTGAATCCGGCCACCAGGGCTCCGACTCATAGACCGTGCGGCCGATGACGCCGCCGAATTCCTCGCCTGACGGATGCTTGCTGCTCATATACGTCCCTCCCCGCGCGTTTCTGCGTCCTAATGGATCACATTAAACTCAGCGCGTGGAGGGCAACAAGGGAATTCGGCCGAATTCCGTATTGCGGAAAGAGTGTCAGTTCACTTTCGTCTCGGCTTCGCGGCCCTGCTCCACCATCGAGAGCTTGCCGCCTTTGGTGTCGAAGATGGTGACCGAGCAATTGTCGGGGCGGAAGCAGACGACGCGGTCGTCCTTCAGCGCGTTGCCGGCGGCGACGTTGATGGCGATGAAGTGGCTGAAGATGACGGTGTCTTCCTTCAGCGCCATCAGCGCCTCGACAACACCCTTGCGCCAGGCGAGAAAATCCACTCCGGTTCCGTCGTTCGACCAGGTGCCGGCCATGAAGGCGCGGAGCCATTTCCCGCGCGCCTCGAGGTCGTGGGTCGGCGACGGGATTTCGCCGACACGGGCTTCGACATGCGGGCTCGCCGACCATTGGCGGGCAAGCGGCGCCGAGGTTTCGCGGCAGCGGCGCAGCGGCGAGGTGATGAGCGGAAGCTTGCGGCCGATGCGGGCACTCAAGTCGCGGGCAACATCTTCCGATTGCGTGCGCCCCTTGGCGCTGAGGCCGGGATCCATGTCGGCATCCCAGCCGGAGGCCGCTTCGCCGTGGCGGATCATGTAGAGAATGGGCATGGTCGTCTCACTCCAGTTGCGGGTTGGCCGCATCATAGAGCGGGACGACGACAGTTTGCCAATTGAATGGCGCAGTTACTCCGGCGTAAAGACGTTGACGTCCTTGCCGGGTTCGGCGGCGGGAACGACGGTGCCGGCGCGGCCGAGCTGGTCGCGGGCCATCATGTCTTCGAGGATCGGCTTCTCGGTGGGCGTGTGAGCGACAAAGCGCGCGCCGGTATCCTCCATGCGGCCGAAGAGAATCGCGAATTCGGCGCCGTCGCGGCCATTGACGACGGTGTAGGTTTCGATCTTCGCGCGGCCCTTGGGCTGCTCGTTCACGTTCGGATGGGCTTCGTTGTCGATTTCCGCCTGATAGGTCGCGGGCTTTTCGCGCTTCCATGCACCCGCCACAGGATCGGTCGAATAAAGGCCGAGGCCGTGCTTGGTCACATACCAGCCGTTCGATGTGACGAGCCCCTTGGCGCCGGGCTTGGCGCGCAGCTTTTCGATCATGGTGGCGATCGAGAACATCACATAGGCGTTGCCCGCGCCGCCGAAATAGGGAAGACCGCCGGTCACGGTCAACGGACGCTTATCGTCTTCCGCGATGCCGAGTTCGGCGCGGCCGATCTCCACGGCGGAGGGAAAGCAGGAATAGAGATCGAAATAGTCAATGTCGGACAATTTCCAGCCCGACATGGCAAACGCCTTCTTGCCCATCATGCGGATGGCGGGCGAGGAGTGGAAGTTGACGCGCTCGGTCGGGAACCAGATGTCGTTGGCATCGGCGCAGCCGTGGAGAAAGACCCACTTCTCACGCGGGACGCCCAGCTCCCTCGCCTTCTTCACCGACATCATGACGACGGCTCCGGCCTGATCGACCTGCATGATGGCGTTCATGTATTTGGTGTACGGGAAGCCGACATAGCGGTTGTCGTCCGACGGCGTCGCTATCTCTTCCGCGCTGCGGGCGGTTGGAAACCAGGCTTGCGGATGTTTCGCCGCGACTTCGGTGAAGGGCGCCATCAATTTGCCGATGGCGAGCTGGTGTTCGCGCACAGTGCGTTTCGCCTGACCGCGAATGGCGTTTTCAAAAAGCGGATAGATATTCACCGGAAACTGCAGCTTGTGCGCTTTCTCGACCGCGGTGACGCCTTCGCGTTCATGGCCCACGTCGATGCGCGTGCCGCCCGGCTCGTCGTGCCAGGGCAGCATCTTGCCCTGCCCCAGCGCGCGCATCATGGTGGCGAAGGCTTCGGAGCCCGCGACCAGCGCCACTTCGGTCTCGCCGTTGGCGATCAGCTCCGCCGTGTGGTTGACCAGCATTTGCGGTGTGTTGCCGCCGGTCGGCCCGTAGCAATTTTTCGAGGCGTTGGCGCCCAGCATGTTGCCCAGCGACTTCGGCGCGTTGCCGTAGCGCCCGAAGGGAAGACGGCGCGAATCCGGGCTGTCGGTGATGAAGCGCACCACCGTGATGTTGTCGACGAGCGGCCAGAGCCTGTCGCCGAGGCCGGCATCCCTGGCGGCGAGGCGGGCGGCGTCTTCCATCAGATGGAGCGGCGACTTCGCCTTCTCGACATCCTTCTCTTTCTGCACGCATTGGCCGACGCCGACGAGGAC
>DASVNC010000216.1:0-12762 GCA_036384055.1 Parvibaculum sp. | reverse complement strand
GGCAACGACGGCGAGCGGCGCCAGTATCTCCAGCGCGACGGCGTAACGGTAGATGCCGAAAAGCGCGAGCCATGCGACATAGGCGATGGCGAAGAAGGACAGGATCAAGGCCGCGTTGCGCGGCCCGATCCAAGGGTCTTTCGCGCCGCCGAAGCGGAGGCGCGCCAGCAGGGCGAGGGGCACAGCGACATAGGCGATGGCGAGGCGGGCGTCGCCATACTTCCAGTCGGCGGCGGTGTGCCAGTCCCATGCGAGCAGGAAGGGAAAAGCGAGCGCCTTGCCGACGGTCGAGGGCACGAAACGTGCGTCGCGCTGATCGACGCTGCTCAGCAAATCGTTCGGAAATATGCCGGTGAAGAAGGGGAAGAGCGGATTGCCCGTCACATGGGCGAGATGCAGGAACCAGAAGCCGCCGAAAGCAGCGACGCCGAGCGCCGCCGCAAAGCCGCAAGCGGCGAGCAGCAGCGCCGCCTGTTTCAGCGACCGCGCCAGCAGGAGGAGCGTCGCGGCGAAGGCGATGCCGTAGGGCATTTCAACGAGCTTCATGCCGACGGCCGCGCCGATGGCCAAGCCCGCGAGCAGCAGCTGCGGGAGCCATGTTCGCGGCATGTCTTCCATGCGGCGGTCGGCGCGCAGCAAGCCGTACAGCGCGGCCAGCGTGAGGAGGCTCAGCACATTGTCGTAGTAGGTGGTGCCGATAATGCGGAGGCTCATGCCGCCGGTGACGCCAGCCGCCGCGATGACCGCTGCCGCGACGCGCGCGGCGTTTGCCTCAACGGCGAGGACGTGGCGGGCGATCAGAAAGAGCAGCGAAAAGTTGAGCCCCTGAACGGCGCCAAGCAAGGCAAGCAACAGGACCGGCGCCAGCCGCAGCGCAAGGAAGCGATAGCCGATGTCGAGCACGGGATTGTAATAGGTGGCGGCGTGGGCGGGCGCGATGTCGAGCGCATAGCGCCCCGTCTCGAAGGCATAGGCGTTGTACCAATGGTAGTTGCGGAAATCCCAGGAGGTTTCCTGCCCGACCCAGACGGCGAGCAGCGCCCAGACGACGGGGCCAGCCGCGAAGATCGCCCAATCGGCTGTCTTGAACTCCTCGCGAAGCGAGGTGGCCATCATTTCTTGCCCTGTTCCTCGAGGGCGCGCACGTAACCAGAATAATTCGGCTGGTCGATGGCGAGCTTGGTCATCGTGATCGTCCAGAGATGATCGGCGAGGCCGGGCGTCTCGAGCGAAATGTCGCCCGTTTCGATGCGGGCACAGAGCTCGCGATTCAATTCGTCGAGCGAGCCGTCATGGCCGAGCAGCTTTTTCAGCCGTTCCTTTTCGCCGGCGCTCGCCTCCGGCGCGATCTGGAGTTCGCGCTTGACGATGTCGAGGGCGTTGGCGGCGACGCGGGCATGGAAGGCCGCATGGCCCTGAAGCTGCGGCATGGCATGGTTGCGGATGAAGTCGGCGACGATGTCGACGAGTTCGGCGGCGGAGGGCTGGTCCTGCATTTTCCTGTGCCTTCACTTCATTTTACTTCAGGGGCGCGAGGAGGCGCATCAGATCGACTTCGGTTTCCGACGAACGGCGGCCGATGGCGGCGCGCTCGACGGAGCGGTCGCCCTGCAAGAACGCGGACGCCATGCCCATGCACATGACGCCCCATTTCAGCGTGCCGAGGACTTCCCAGAATTTGATGCGGGCGGGGTCGACCTTGCCGCCGCCCGCCGCTTCGTAGCCCGCGAACAAATCCTCGCGGCTGCCGAAACCGCCGACGGGATGATCGATATTGCCGAAGCGCCAGGAGTTGATGCATATCCATGAGAGGTCGGCCATCGGGTCGCCGATATGGGCGATCTCCCAGTCGAGCACGGCGCGCAACCCGTCCGGCCCAATCATCAGATTGCCGTTGCGGAAGTCGCCATGCACCAGCGTCAGCGCGGTGGAGTCGAGCGGGGCGTTGTCCTTCAGCCAGCGGAAGGCCAGCTCGAAGACGGGATGGGGATAGTTGCAAGCCTTGTAGGTCTCGAAATATTGCTCGACCTCGGCGCGGCCCGTCGCTGTGCGGAGCGGCGGCAGCTTTGCCTTGTCGACGGTGTGGAGGCGCGCCAGCACTTCGCCGCATTGGCGGGCGAGTTTCGGGCGCGCCTCGGCGAATTCGGCGTCGCGTAAAATCTTCCGCGCCAGCGTTTCGCCGGGCACGCAATCCATGACGAAGCCCTGACCGATGGCGTCACCCTCGGCGAGTACAAAACGCACCGGCGGCACCGGCACGCCCACTTCGCCCGCAAGTTCGATGAGGCGCGCTTCCGTTTCGAGGCTGATCGCCGCACTGGAGCGGCCCGCCCTGCGGACGCCGCCCGGCGCGCGGCGCAGGATCAGCGGAATGGGCGCGCCCGCCGTCGTTGCGTCGTAGGACCAGATTTCCTGACTGGCGCCGCCGGAGAGACGTTTCAGATTGGCGATGCCGGTCGCGCCCTTGATATATTTGCGCGTCGCGGCATCGAGCGGCGCAACGAGCGGATTTGCCTCGGCCCCCATTTCAGGCACCCACGCTCACAGGTTTGCCGTCGACGATCTGGTCGAGGTATTCCGAGAGGCCGTAGCCGATCGTGCCGTTGCAGCGATATTCGGTCATGCCTTCGGTGATGCGGGTGTTGAGCTCGGTGCCGTCCGGCGCCTTGCGGCGGTTGCGGAGCGGAATGAGCGACAGAACCTTGCCCTCGACGTCATAGGTGGCGCCGGACTCGGTCACGACATGAGCGCGGAGCGCCGTCTGATACCAGTTCTCGTCCCAGTCGCTGTCGATGGAGACTTTCTGGATGAGATCGTATTTGCCGTCTTTCAACACCATGCCGCCCTGGCGCGGTGCGCCGGTTTCGCCGGCGACGATCGACAGCATCATGCCGAAGTCGCGGCCGAAATTCAGCGGGCACCAGCGATACCAGTGGATCGCCTGCCAGTAGCGCGGGCCCCAGCTCTTGTCGCGGAGACCGAAGCCCGCGACCTGGAAGATTTCGTCGCCGACGGTGAAGCGGCCCTTCGCCGCCATGTGCTGCTCGTAGTGCGCCTTGGCGAAGGATTTTTCCGGATCGATGTCGAGAGGCGAACCGTCCGCCTTCACCGTTTCGCCGCCGAACATCGGCGAGACGCCTTCGTAGTCGAGCTCGACCTTGCAGGGGAGCGTCGGGTTGTCGCGAAACGCCCTGGAGGGCTCCGCCATGTCGTTGGGGTTCGCCAGCACGACCGCCTTGCCGTCATAAGTCACGCGCAGGCGCTTGAAGGGCTCGATCACCTCGATCTTCATGCCGCCGGCGGCGAGCTGCCTGTTGTCGGCGATCTTGGGCTTGGCATACATGAAGGCGACGCGGCCGCCGGGCAGATAGAGGCAGGTCGTCATTTCGGCATAGCCTTCGTTGGGGCGATTGCCGATGCGGAACCAGCCGCCGATCTTTTTCAGCGGGTCGAACATGTTGAAATACATGCTCTCGTTATAGTTCGACGCCGCGTCGGGCGTGTGCGTGTACTCGTCTTCGGGGGCGAGACGGATTTTGAATCCAGCCAGGGCCGCAGCCATTGGAAATCTCCCTCATGAGTTTCTTGTTGGGGCCATGATGGAGCGGATGGGGCGGACAGGGAAGCCCGGCAAAACGCCGCCGGGCGCGCGCGTTGCCGCCGCTACGTCAGCGCCAGCGCGGCGGCGGCGATTTCAGCGGGTTTTACGCGGGCCAAGGCAGGTTCCCGGCGGTTCGAGCGGGGGCGTTTTCCGGCTCATAACTGAATAGATCGTTCAGTAAAAGAGCGGCGGCCCGGCGACAGACAGAGGCGTGCAATGGTAGAAGAGAGCGTGCCGCGGGCTGTGCGGCGCGGAAGCTCGAAGCAAAGCGGCAAGCATGACGGATCGCGACCAGGACACAGCGGCGACGGATGACGGTTTGGGTGAATTGCTACTGCCGCGCAAACTGAGCGTGATGGCGCGGCTGCGGAATTATTTTCTGACCGGGCTCATCGTCGCCGCGCCCATCGGCCTCACGGTTTATATCGTGAGCTGGTTCGTCGATCTGATCGACCGATGGTTCGTGCCGCTGGTCCCGGAGCAATTGCAGCCCGACCACTATCTGCCTTTCGATATTCCGGGCCTCGGGCTCATCATCGCGCTGGTGCTGCTCACCGCGCTCGGCGCGCTCACCGCCAATTTCTTCGGGCAGGCGATTTTGCGTTTCGCCGAACGGGTGGTCGAGCGGATGCCGATCGTGCGCGGCATCTACGGCGCGCTGAAGCAGATTTTCGAGACGGTGCTGTCGCAGTCGGCGCCGTCGTTCCGGCAGGTGGCGCTGATCGAATATCCGCGCAAGGGCAGCTACTCGCTCGGCTTCATCACCGCGCCCGCGCGGGGCGAGATCGCCGATGTGATGGGGCAGGAGATGATCGGCGTCTATGTGCCGACAACGCCGAACCCGACCTCGGGCTTTCTGCTTTATCTGCCGCGCGAGGAGGTCAAGGTTCTCGACATGACGGTCGAGGACGGGCTGAAGATGATTATTTCGCTCGGGATCGTGGAGCCGAAGCGGAAGTAGGGGCGTCACCCCGAACTTCCGTCTCCGAATGGCGTCAGAACGTCCAGGACATGCCGGCGCCGGCGTAATAGCTGAATTCGGACTGGAACGAGGTTCTGGCTGGCGACCTCGATGTTACCACGCCGACCGTTCCGCCGAAGCTCGGCGAAGTGACGCCGGGCACCTTGCTGTCGAAGTTGAAGCCGGTAAATCCGCGCAGCGTCAATGCCGGAAGTATCTTCACGGACAGACCCGCTTCGGCGTTGGCAACGACAGGCATGGTGTTTCCGCTGTCGGAAACCGAGCTCGCGCCGTCAAGGAGCGTCAGTGTGGACAGGCCGGCAAAGTCGCTTCCTTCGAGCGTCGCATGGCGTCCGGCCAAACCGACCGAACCTCCAAGGTCCGCGGTCACGCGGGAGGTCAGATCGACCTTCATGCCGAGGCCGGCCCGCACGCCGATATCGGCCCAGCGCACCGACGTGTTCGCCTTGTAGGTTGGGTTGGTAGGGGCGGCGCCGATCTGGACGGACTGGACCATTGCCTGTCCCGTATGCGTGTCGCCGCCGAATACCGCGAGCGACCGCGTCACCAGAATTTCGCCCATGCGCTCTTCGCCGGCGATCTTTCCGTCGATCTGCCAGTTGGAATATGTGCTCGAGAGGTTCGTCGTCGTCGTGCAAGGCTGGAAGCCGGCACAGATGTAGCCGCTGCCGGCCCCCGCACCGTCCATTGTCAGGCCGACAATGCCGCCATCGGTGTAAAGGCTCGTGCCCGACGCAGAGCCGGTGGCATGGCCGTAGAGCAGGCCGAATTCCACGCGCGTATTGGCGCCGATCAGCGTGGTTGAGTATTCGCCCGGCAGGAAGTATCCGGCCACGCCTTGAATCCTGTAGCCATCAAGATGCTGGCGAAGGGACTGGAAAGGGCCCGCGTCGTTGAAGCTGGGGGACACGACCTTGTGAAAGCCGAGCGCGTATTCCGGCAGGTTGACGTTTTGCCACGCGCTGTCGGCGGACAGATACCAGCCATTGGCCGATTCCGCGGGCGCGGGCGCCGCAACGGCTTTGCCGGTTGACATTTCGTCCGCCCCGGCCGCGCTGGCGATCGCCGAAAACGCCAGACAAGCCAATACTTTCTTCACTTCGGAAGTCCCCCTTGATTGATGCGGCGGGAACCTATCAGGCCGTCAACCTGCAATCTGCGCCTGTTGGGCAACACAATGGAAAATTGCAATCGCGGAGTGTTATGTCTTGCGTCAAATGTGATCTTCCCGCATGGCGGATCGAGGTCTAATCTCTTCTCTGGATTACGGATGGAAGACATGAGCGAAGCAATCGGACCCGGAGATCTTGTTCTTTGCGTCAACGCCGCCCCGAACCATGTGACGGGCATGCCGGTGCCGCTGCAGGCCGGAGAGACCTATCGCGTCTACACCGTCATGGAATTCGCCTGCCCCTGCGGGCGTTCCGACGCGCTGCTCGATGTCGGCGTCGATTTCGCATGGTGCCAGAGCCGTTTCCGACTTCTGCCGAAGCCGAAGGTTGAGAAGAAGCCTCGGCGCGTTTCGGTGCCGAAGGAGACGGAGAAGGTTGAGTAGCGGGGGGGCTTCCGCGAGACGATAATTGTTTCGTCGGGATTGTGGGGCCGAAGCGGAAGTAACGCCCTCAGCCGCGCTTTCTGACCGGGGCAACGGCCGCCTCTATCGCGGCGACGTCGATTTTCCCCATCGTCATCATTGCATCGAAGGCGCGTTTGGCTTCCTCGCCACCCGCCGCCATCGCGTCGGTCAGCACGCGCGGCGTGATCTGCCAGGAGACACCCCATTTGTCCTTGCACCAGCCGCAGGCGCTTTCCGTGCCGCCATTTCCGACGATGGCGTTCCAGTAGCGATCCGTCTCCGCCTGATCGTCGGTGGCGATCTGGAACGAGAAGGCTTCGTTGTGCTTGAACATGGGCCCGCCATTGAGGCCGATGCAGGAGACGCCGGCGACGGTGAATTCAACCGTCAGCACATCGCCCGCCTTGCCGGACGGATAGTCGCCGGGCGCATGATGGACAGCCGTCACCGCGCTGTCGGGAAAAACGCTCGCGTAAAAACGAGCCGCCGCCTCGGCGTCCTTGTCGTACCAAACGCAGATCGTGTTTTTGGCGAGGGGCATGGGGCGTCCTTTCTGGGTCGGGGGACGGGAGCGGGCGGGCCGCGTCGTAAACGTAGAATGCGCAGGTGACAGGCGAGCATCCAGCGTCATTGTTCCTCGCCACTTAGCCCTAGTCAGAGTAACCGGGATGGTCACACCAATCACACGCCCGGCACCTTTGATAGTGAGCGCCGTCGGGCCTGATCTCAGAGTCATAGTATGAGCGCACGTCACGTGATGAACATTGCGGACACTGAACAACCAGGTCGACCCGATCACGGATCACGAGCTGGATGAAGTGACCAATTTGAACACCTACGGCCTCGTGCGCAATGATTGCCTCGGTCTTATTAGCGTCGCGGTCATGTGTCAGCCAATTGACGAGTTGCCATGTCCGATCGGCTGTTGCTTTTAAATATTGGCGGAGCGTTTTGTTCGACTCGCCGGGACAGAAATGGTTGATTAGCAGTTCGTTCCAGCCCGGCACGTCGGCGTCTTTGGGAGTATCCCCACTTGCGGACAATTCGATGCGCTGCCGCACGGCTCTAACCAGCGTAATTAAGCACTCACGTAGCCGCATAGCGGCCGATTGAAACTCCTCGGCCTCGATTGCTTGAACGATAAGATCAGCAACTTCGTCGCGTCGACGGTATACTTCTTCGAATGGGTCTGAATCGCTGTCGCGCTCTCGTCCCTCACCTTCCTGAATTCTGTGCATCAGTCCTATATGGAAGGACAGCGTGTAATCCAAACTGGGAAACTGGGATTGCGCATAGAGGTTCGTCAAGTTCGTCAGTACCCACCAGCGCTGTTTGTCGGTGTGAACGTCCCAAGCGTCATAACGTACGCCAGAGACATATTCTGTCTTTATGCGTTCAACATACCGAACTGTCTCGTCACCGCGGCATTGTCCGTTAACATAGTCGGCGATCTCCGCTTCTTCATGCAGATCATGACCGAGTGTGTAACGCCCGAGCGCGTCGGCAGGAATTGGCCGATCAGGCGGGAACGTGTGCTCACCATCCGGCGTCCCCTCGTCCTCCGTCGTCATCTGTTAGGAGTCCTGTTGTAAATAGGGCAATAATTTTATGTTCAGCCGTGCTGGCGGAAAATTAAGCGCACGTCCGAAATTAGGTGCTCCGATGTAGGAAATTAGATCACATTGTACTTGTCACTTGCGACCGGAAATCGTCGAGATTCGACGTAATGGACGCCAACTGAGAACTAAAGCTATAGGGGCTAGAAATGACGTCTTTCCTATCTCAGTTTATCGCCCTTGGATTGCTTAGTTATTTTAACCCCCCGCAATGACGGAAGGGGCTACCCCGACCGCAAATACCTGATCGCCTCGTCCCGCTCGAATAAATAAAGCAGTACACGGAGCGCTTTGCCGCGGTCGGTTTCCAGTTCGGCGTCGCGGTCGAGGATCATTCGGGCGTCGTCGTGAGCGGCGGCGAGGAGGTCGGTGTGGCGTTCGGGGTCGGCGAGGCGGAATTCGGCGAGGCCGCTTTGGCGGGTGCCGAGCAATTCGCCAGCGCCGCGCAGGCGCAGGTCTTCCTCGGCGATGCGGAAGCCGTCTTCGGTTTCGCGCATGATTTTCAGGCGCGCCGTCGCGGTTTCGCCGAGCGGCGACTGGTATAACAGCAGGCAGATCGATTTGCCCGTGCCGCGCCCGACACGGCCGCGTAGCTGGTGGAGCTGGGCAAGGCCGAAGCGTTCGGCATGTTCGATGACCATGACGGTGGCGGCGGGCACATCGACGCCGACTTCGATGACGGTGGTGGCGACAAGGATGCGCGTTGCGCCTGAGGCGAAGCGCTCCATCGCTTCGTCCTTGTCGGCCGCTTTCATGCGGCCGTGGACGAGGCCGACTTCCGCACCGAAAATTTCGCGCAAGTGCGCGTAGCGGTCTTCGGCGGCGGTGACGTCGATTTCTTCGGACTCTTCGACCAGCGGGCAGACCCAGTAAACCTGCGCACCGCGTTCGAGCGCGCGGCGCATCGCGTCCACCACCTGATCCAACCGTTCGAGCGGCAAAGCGCGGGTGTCGATGGGCTGGCGGCCCGGCGGCTTCTCGGTCAGCTTCGAGACATCCATGTCGCCATAGACGGTGAGCGTCAGCGTGCGCGGGATGGGCGTAGCGGTCATCACCAGAATGTCAGTGCCGGTGCCGCCCTTGGCCTGCAACTGCAAACGCTGATGGACGCCGAAGCGATGCTGCTCGTCGACGACAGCGAGCGCCAGCGCGCGGAAGGCGACTTCCTCCTGAAAGAGCGCGTGGGTGCCGACCAGAATGTCGATGGAGCCGTCGGCGAGTTTTTCGAGAATGTCAGCGCGGCGCCTGCCCTTGTCGCGGCCGCTCAGAATTTCGAGGCGGACGCCCGCCGCTTCGCACAGGGGTGCTAGCGAAGCGAAATGCTGGCGGGCGAGAAGTTCGGTCGGCGCCATCATCGCCGCCTGAAAGCCGGCCTCGACCGCGTTCAGCATCGCCATCAGCGCGACGACCGTCTTGCCGCTGCCGACATCGCCTTGCAGCAGGCGCAACATGCGACGGTCGGAGCCCATGTCGGCGTCGATTTCCTTCAGCGCCTGCACTTGTGCGCCCGTCAGCGCGAAGGGCAGCGGGACTTTGGCGCGCAGGCGTCCGTCGCCCTTGACGGTGCGGCCCGGCAGCTTGCGCATGCGAAGCCGCACGAGGCCCAGCGCCAGCTGGTTCGCCAGCAATTCGTCGAAGGCGAGGCGGGCGCGGGCGGGCGCGTTCGGATCGAGATCGTCCTGCGACTGCGGCATGTGGGCGGCATCGAGCGCGGCGCGCCAGCCGGGCCAGCCGCGCGCTTTCAGCCAGGGGCCATCCTGCCATTCGGGCAGGTCCGGCGCGCGCTCGACGGCGGCGCGGATCGCTTTCTGAAAGGGCTTCAGCGTCAGGCCGGCGGTGAGCGGATAGACCGCTTCGAGCAAGGGCAAGGACGCGAGGTCTTCCGGGCCGACGATGTGGTCGGGATGCGTCATCTGCGGCTGGCACTGATAGAACTCGACCTTGCCGCTGACGATGCGCGTCGCGCCTTCGGGCAAGGTTTTCGCCAGCCAGTCGGCATGGGGATTGAAAAAGATCAGCTGCATCTCGCCCGTCTCGTCATGCACATGGACGCGGTAGGGCAGGCGCTTGAGGCGCGGCGCGATGTGGAGGCCGACCTGGACTTCCATCGTGGCGATTTCGCCATCGCGCGCTTCAGCGATTTTCGGACGGCGGCGCCGGTCGATAACGCCCGACGGCAGGTGCCAGCAGAGATCGACCACCTTGCCGCCCGCGAGCTTCGAGACGAGTTTTTCAAAGCGCGGGCCGATGCCGGGCAGGCTGCGGATGGGCGCGAAAAGGGGAAAGAGAATCTCGGGCCGCATCGAGGCGCTCAGGCCCGGGCTTTGAGGAAGCCGATAATGGCCGGCAGCGAGTTGACGACGATGGAGAAGTGGCCGTCGGTCTCGGTGAAATGCGCGGCGACGCCCGGCAGGTGTTTGGCGTAATGCTCGCCGATGGAGACCGGCACGATGGTGTCGGCGCGGCCGTACCAGATGCCGGCCGGCACCTTGATGTCTTCCAGCTTGAAGTGCCAGGGCTCGCCATAGATGCGCGCGTCGGCGGCCATGCCGAGCGAGGACTGCCTTAGGCCCTCGCGCCAGTTCGCCACCATCAGTTGCGCCATCGGCCCGTCGCGGAACTGCGCATCGGCGGCGGCGCGCGGCATGCGCTTCATTCGCCAGTCGCGCAATTGGCGCAGCGCCCGGTCGGACATCAGCAGGCGGCGGGCAAGCGAGGAAAGGAACAGCCGCGAGGTCGTGTAGCGCAGCGCCGTGGCGATGCCGCTCTGCCCGCCAAAGGTCATGCCCGGCGCTTCGGGCGGGCCGAGGCCGCAGACGACGGCGAGCGCATTGACCCGCGAGCCGAGGCCGTGGGCGACCGACGAGGCATAGGGCCCGCCGCCGGACACGCCGACGACGCCGAAGCGGCCGATGCCCAGATGATCGGCGAGCGCGGCAATGTCGGCCGGCCAGTCGGCGAGCTTGCGCCAGGGGCGCGCGGTCGAGAGACCATAGCCCGGGCGATCGACGCCGATCAGGCGGACGCCCGCCGCCGGAAACAAGGTCGCTTCCAGCCGCGAGCCGGGGAAGCCGTGGAAATAGAAGACAGGCGCGCCCTTTGGGTCGCCGCCTTCGGCATAGCCGAGCTTGCGCCCGTCGGGCAGGCGGCAGGTCTGGTTGGCGGTTTTGGCGGTAAAGGGCGAAGCATCTGTCATGCGTGCAGCATACCGCGCCGCCGCCCGCTTTGCGCGTCCGAAAGTGCGCAGGGTCCCGCGCGCCCCGCCTGCGACTCCGTTACTGGTTCGCGCCGACCAGATCGACGGAGAAGGGGCCGGTGGACTGGTCGATCTGCCAGTTGCCGGTGATTTCCCTGCCGTCAGCCGAGACGTCGCCAGAGTAACGGACCGAGTGGCCCACGCCGCCGCTGCCATCGTAAGTCTTGATGATAGAGACGTGCGTTCCGGCGATCGTGCCGGCCAGATTGCCGGTCAGCGTGCTTACCGACCCGTCGCCGAATGTCGCCGGTTCGCTGCTCTTGCCCTTGAGCTTGTCCCCGGCGATCGAGAGCGACCAGGAGAACGGCACCGGCGCGCGGGCGTCGTTGTAGCCATATTGGCCCTTCCACTGACTGTCGCCTTGCGGAACGCCCGCGTAAGCGCCGGATGCGACGAAGGACAGAACTGCGCCGAGGACCGCGGCAAGCCAGATCGGCGAGCTTCCGGCGCGCGGCCGAGATTGTGTGCGATGATGCATGGAGCCCCCCTGTTCATCGTGCCCGACGAGCCTAGCCCGCCGGGCCATCATCCGCCATCCGATATTGACACCCGGCGGGCGGGGGCTGACAGGCGCGGCGAGGCGGTCTATATCCGCAGTCCAACAGGACAAGACGCATGACCGATAACGCACCGTCCGATCACGATATTCGCCTTCGGCGGCTCACATTCCGCTCCTGGCACCGGGGCCTCAAGGAGATGGACCTGATCCTCGGCCATTTCGCCGACCGGGTGCTGGCGGAACTCACGCCCGGCGACCTCGACCAGTATGAGGCGCTCATCGAGATCGAGGACACGACGCTTTACAACTGGATCACCGGCCGCGAGCCGACGCCCGCCGAACACGACACGCCGGTGCTGACGCGCATTCGCAGTTTCAACCATCTGGAAGCGGCGCTTTGGCCACGGAAAAGCTGAGCAGCGCCTTGATGAAGAATTTACGTGACGTCGCCGCGACGCCCGGCCGGCTGACGCTGGGTGAAGCGCCGGAGGGTTTCGACGCGCTGGTGCTGGCCGATCTCGCGCGGGCGCGGGCCGAAGCCGGAGAAGGCTCGGTGCTGCACATCGCGCGGGACGACACGCGGCTCGCCGCGATGGAGGAGGCGCTGGCCTTCTTTGCGCCGGACATTGAAGTGGCCACGTTTCCGGCCTGGGACTGCCTGCCTTACGACCGCGTTTCGCCGAACCCCGAAATCGTCAGCCGCCGCATGGCAACCCTGTCGCGGCTCGCCGGGCGGAAAGACGCCGGGAGGCCCTTCGTACTGCTGGCGACCGTCAACGCCGCCGTGCAGCGCCTGCCCGCGCGCGGGATGATCGCGGCATCGGCATGGAGCGCGCATGTCGGCAACCGGATCGACCTCGACGACCTGTCGGCCTATCTCGTCGCCAACGGCTATGCGCGGACCGGCACCGTGCGCGAGCGCGGCGAGTTCGCGGTGCGCGGCGGCATCGTCGATATATTCCCGTCGGGCTTCGAGGCGCCGGTCAGGCTCGACATGTTCGGCGACACGCTGGACGCGGTCCGTAGCTTCGATCCGGAAAGCCAGCGAACGACGGCGACGCTCTCTCATGTGGCGCTGGTGCCGGCGAGCGAGATCCATCTCGATGCCGAGGTGATCCGCCGCTTCCGGGCCGCTTACGTGGCGCAGTTCGGCGCGGCGACGGATAACGATCCGCTTTACGAGGCGGTGAGCGAAGGCCGCAAGCATCAGGGCATGGAGCACTGGCTGCCGC
>DASVNC010000215.1:0-3333 GCA_036384055.1 Parvibaculum sp. | reverse complement strand
TGTCGTCACCGATGACGATGTAGAGATCGGAGACGCCGTTGGTGCGGATCGCCGCCTCGGTCTTTTCCTGATGTTCGACCGGGAAGGTGCGTTTCTCAGGCAGCATGTAGCCGAGATCGCGGCCGTCGCGCATCACGTGGACGACGCCGACCAGCGCCTCGTAGTTCGGCCCTTCGCGCATGCCGACTTTCTCAAGCGTCAGCGTATAGCCGGCCAGCGCCGCGCTCTCGCCGGGCTTCAGCGCCGTCACCAGTTCCTGCCGCCACGCGGTCATGCCGACGATGCCGGCGACGACGATGCCGAGGCCGCCATGCGCCAGCGCCATACCCCATTGCGCGCGCGGCAGGCGAAGGGCGCGGCGCAGGCTGACGGCGAGCGGATTGACGAAGAGACCGATGCGCGCGGCCAGTTCGACGAAGGCGCCGGCGACGAGCCACATGGCGAGCGCCATGCCGAGCGCCGCGAGCCAGGGCCCGTGCGTCGCGACGGCGAGCACCACGAGACCGGCGAGAACAGCGGCAGCGGCGGCGGCATAAAGGCGCTGCACCGCGCCATAAAGATCGGCGCGTTTCCAGGCGAGGAAAGGCCCGAAGGGCACAATGCATAGCAGCGGCAGCATGATCGGGCCGAAGGTCATATTGAAGAAAGGCGGCCCCACCGTAATCTTCGGGCCGCCCACCGCATCCAGAAAGAGCGGATAGAGCGTGCCGATGAAAACCGAGAAGGCTGCGGCGGCGAGCAGCAGATTATTCAGCACCAGCGCGCCTTCGCGGCTCAGCGGCGCGAAAAGGCCTTCGGCCTTCAGGAGTGGCGCGCGCCAACCATAGAGAATGAGCGCCCCGCCGACGAAGAAGAAGACGATGCAGAGAATGACGACGCCGCGCCGGGGATCGTTGGCGAAGGCGTGTACCGAGTTCAGCACGCCGGAGCGGACAAGGAAGGTGCCGACCAGCGACAGCGAGAAGGCGAAGATCGCCAGCAAGATCGTCCAGCTTTTCAGCGCGCCGCGCTTTTCGGCGACGATGGCTGAGTGCAGCAGCGCGGTGGCGACGATCCAGGGCATCAGCGAGGCGTTCTCGACGGGATCCCAGAACCAGTAGCCGCCCCAGCCGAGTGTGTAATAGGACCACCACGAGCCCATCGCGATGCCGATGGTGAGCGCGAGCCAGGCAAGCAGCGTCCAGGGCCGCACCCAACGCGCCCAGCCGGCATCGACGCGGCCTTCAAGGAGCGCCGCGATGGCGAAGGAGAAAGCCATCGAAAGCCCGACATAGCCCGCATAGAGGAAGGGTGGATGGAAGGCGAGACCGGGATCCTGCAGCAGCGGGTTCAACCCCTTGCCTTCGAAGGGCGCGGGATCGAGACGCAGAAATGGATTGGAGGTGAAAAGAATGAAGCCGAGAAAGGCGACGGCGATCGAGGCCTGCACGCTGAGCACGCGGGCGCGCAAAGCCTCCGGCAGATTGTTGCCGAAAAGCGCGACCAGAGCGCCGTAGATCGACAGGATCAGCACCCAGAGGACCATCGAGCCCTCATGGTTTCCCCAGACGCCGGCGATCTTGTAGATGAGCGGCTTCGTCGTGTGCGAATTGTCGGCGACGAGGACCAGCGAGAAATCCGAGGTGACGAAGGCATAGACCAGCGCGGCGAACACGAACGCGATCAGGCCGAGCTGCAGAAGCGCGGCGGGCTTGGCGATCGCCATCAGTCCGGCATCGCGGCGATGCGCGCCGATCATCGGCACGACCATCTGGACGAGCGCGACGCCCAGCGCCAGGACCAGCGCGAAATGCCCGAGTTCGTCTATCACGGCGTTGCCCCTTCGCCTTCCTTCCAGCGGCCGGACTTCTTCAGCGCGGCGGCAACTTCAGGCGGCATGTATTTTTCATCATGCTTGGCGAGCACCGTGTCGGCGGTGAAATTGCCGTCGGGGCCAAGCGTGCCTTCGGCGACGACGCCCTGCCCTTCGCGGAAGAGGTCGGGCAAGATGCCGGTATAGGTCACCGGAATTTTTTTCGAGAAGTCGGTGACCTCGAAGGCAATGGTGGCCGGGCCTGTGTGTTTCACCGACCCTTTTTCGACCATGCCGCCGAGCCGAAAGCGCGTGCCGGGGGTGATGCTCTTCTCGACGACGTCGCTCGGGCTGTAGAAAAAGACGATGTTGTCGCGCATCGCGTTCAGCACGAGGCCGACAGCGACGGCCAGAATGCCGAGGCCGAGCGCGATGAAGGTTGCGCGGCGCTGCTTGCGCGTCATCCGTCCGTTCCGTTCCAACACGTATCCGGCCAAAGCATTTCCGGGCCAAATGTATAGCTGGCGCCGGGTGGGGCATAAACCGCCAAATGGTCGCGTTCGTCTTGCTTCACCTCTTCTCCCCACAAGGGGGAGGGAATCCGGCGATCGCGTGCCGTGCTCAAAGGCCCAGAATCGCGCGGGTTGCCGGTCCGGCGATACCGTCGGCGACGATGCCGTTTTCGGCCTGCCAGGCTTTCAGCACGCCATCGAGCCCATCGCCGAAGATGCCGTCGCGGTTGACCGCATAGCCTTCGTGCGACAAAGCCTCCTGAAGCGCGCGCACGTCGTTGCCGGTCATCGGCGGGTTGGTGAGATGCAGGTTCCGCGTCGCGGCGTCACTGGCGGAGACGACGACCGGCGCGCGGCAGGACAGCGCCGCCTGATCGACGGTGACGCCGCAAACCGCCAGCGGCACGCCGAGCGACCAGTTGCCCGCCTTGATGAGCGCGTTGAAGGCATCCATACGGCAGACGGTGCGGCGCAGAAGCGCGTTCGGATGCGTCGCGAGCCAGTTCCGGCGTTCGCCCACATAAGCGGCGATCCAGGGCTTCTCGCCGGCCTTGGCGGGCGCGCCGTGTTTCGCCGTCGTCTGGTCGCGCAGCGCGCTCCATGAGCCGTGGATCAGGCTGTCATAGATGACTGCGGTCGAAAGCGCCGACGCAAAGCCGAGCACGCCCGCCGTCTTCGCCGCGGGGGTCCAGTAAACGCGGTCGAAAAATCCGTCCTGCGCATCCTGCATCGCCGGGTCGCCGCCCGCTTCCTTCAGCAACTCGCGGAAGGCGGCGTCGCGGTCCAGCGCGAGGTCGATGGCGGCGAGGCGCGGCAGGTATGGCTTCAGCGCGCGGGCGCAAGCCGCGCCCGGCATGTCGCAATAGGTCTTGATGAGCAGATAGAGATTGCCGCTGCCCAGTGTCGTCTGCGAACGGCCATAGGTGAGGTGCCCCGGATCGCCGGAAAGCAGCGTCACGCGGGCATAGTCACCGAGCGTCCTGCCGGTCTCGAAGACGTTGACGATGGCCTGCGCCGCCGCCTTTTGAA
>DASVNC010000214.1:0-8271 GCA_036384055.1 Parvibaculum sp. | reverse complement strand
TTTCCGGCGAAGCAGGCACCTATTTCACCGGCTATCTTGCCGATCGCTTCGGCCGGCGCGACATCCGCTGGAACGTCTGGGTGGTCGCCATTGTCAGCGCGCTGTCCTTTCCCTGCTCCGTCGCCATGTATCTTGCAGGCGACAAGGCAATGGCCTTGACGATCTTCGTCTTTCCGGCCTTTGCGGGCTCGGCCTATATCGGGCCCTCGCTCGCCATGACCCAGGCGCTCGTCACCGTGCGCATGCGCGCGCAGGCTTCCGCCATCCTCTTTCTCATCCTGAATTTGATCGGCATGGGGCTGGGGCCGCTGCTCGCGGGCAAGCTCAGCGATCTCTATCATCCTGCCTATGGCGAAGAGTCGCTCCGCTATGCACTCCTGACCATCTCGGTGGTCTGGATCTGGTCGGCGTTTCATTTCATCCTCGCCGCCCGCACGCTCAAGGGCGACATCGAACGCGCCAGACAACACGGCTTGAAATAGCCGGTCTCGCCCGGCTCGGCGCAGCGTCACGAATTGGCAATGAAATCGCTGCACGCTCGTCGTCATGCGATATCCAGTCCGCGCCCTGCCGTTCCGCTCTCCGCTTCTCGCCGCCTTGATCGTCGCCGGCCTGCTGGCGGCAAACAGCGCCGCCGCCACCGATATCGATGACCGCTTCCAGCCCTATCATGCCGGCGGCGGATCGGGGACGTTCAAGGCCGTCAGCTCCGACGCGCTGAAGGGCGTCATGACCGTCTGGTCTGAGGACTATGCGGATTTGAATCCGGGCATACGGATTTCCGTCGAGAGCGCGACCTCCTCGAAGGCCGCCGAAGAGCTTGCCTCGGGCGACGCCGATCTCGCCCCGATGACACGCCAGATGACTTGGGATGAAAAGAGCGCCTTTCAACGCCGGCACGGATATGCACCGCTCGAAATACGCATCGGGGTCGAGGCGGTCGCCTTTTTCGTCAACAAGGACAATCCGGTCTCCTGCCTGCCGCTCGCGCGCATCGGGAAGCTTTTTTCCGGTGCGAGCCTCAGCTGGGGCGATCTCGGCCTGACCGGCGCATGGGCGAGCAGGGCGCCCGCCGTCTTCGCGCGCAACGCCGACGCCGACATTTCGACTTATGTCGATGAGGTGGCGCTGTCGAAGCAGGGGCTCGGCGGCGGCGTCAAGCAGGAGCAGCTTTCCTCGGCCGTCGTCCATGCGATTGCGGGGGACACCTCGGCCATCGGCTATGCGAGCGCCGGTTACAGAATTTCAGGCGTGAAGCCGATTGCGGTTTCCGGAGTCGACGGCGCCTGCCTTATGCCCAACGAGCGCAACGCTTACGCGCGGACCTATCCGCTGGCGCACTTTCTCTACCTCTACGCCGACCGCAATCCCTCAGGCGACAAGAACCGGCCGCTTGCCGATTTCATGGCCTATACCTTGTCTCTCGATGGACAGAAGACGATTGTCTATGCGGGCTATTTTCCGCCGCCCTACGTCTATGTGAACGAGGATCTCGGCAAGCTCGGCTCAAGATAGACCGGCCGCCGGAGCGCCGGCATCGGGATAGTTCCTGAAATCGCGGACGAAAAAAAGCCCGCCCGGCGGGGTGGCCGGGCGGGCAGTCTGACTGCGAGGTAGGGTAGGGTTTTACCAGTCGAGCTGGAGACGGGTCTCGATGATGTTGTCCTTCTCATCCTTCGTCGCCGTCCGCGTGTAATTGATGTCGGCGTTGACGTAGTTGAGCATCAGACGCACGTTCGGGTTCCAGTAGTAGTTGGCGCCGAGCGTGATGTCGTTTTCCTTGCCGGTCAGGCCGCTGACGACGGTCGTACCGTCGCGCATCGTGACACCAGTGATGCCGCCAGCGCCGAACGAGTCGCTGGTGTCCATCGTGCTGTAACGCGCCGCGATCTGGATCGCGCCGGCGCTGACGTTCGGCCGGGCGAAGACGCCGCCCTTCACGTCGTAATTGCGGCTGTCGCCCGTAAGGAAGTACGACACTTCGCCGTAGCCGCCTTTGAGGTCGATGTTGCGCAGGTTGTTACGCTCGATGGTCATCCAGGTGTACTCGGCCTGGGCTTCGAACGGGCCATACTCAAAGGCGACTTCCGGACCGTAGCGGTAATCGTCCGAAATGTTCGCGATCGCGCCGGTGCTGAGCGTGTTGCCCGCGCCGTTCGCTTCCGGGATGGCGGTGATGCCGCCCGAAGCGCCGCCGCCCGTGCTGCCGCCTTCGTAAGACTGATAGCGGCCGTCGAGGCCGAGGTGCAGAACGGTCGTGCCGTCGTTGATCGGCGCGTACCAGACGCGGCCCGCCGTCGACCAGTCGGTCGTGTCTTTCGCCGCCGGCTGCGAGACCTTGTTGTCCGAGAAGAGGCCCGCAGCCATGCCGAGGTGCTGCGCGTCTGAGTAGCTGAGCACGACGCCGAGGTTGCGGTCGGTACGCAGCTTCACCGGCAGCGAGAACTCCATGAAGGTGTTGTAGTTGTCGCTGGTGAGGTTATCGAGACCGAAGGGTTCGTACTGGTTGCCGATGGTGATGGCAGCGCCGTAGATGAAGAAGTCATGCTGCAGGAAGACGTCCTTCGCCGAGACGCCGTTGTTGGCGAAGTCGATTTCTGCCTTGTACTTCCAGTCCCAGAGCCTGCCGGCCATGTTCAGGCGCGCACGGCGGATTTCCGCGCCCCAGCGGCTGCGGCCGATCTGCGAGGTCGAGGTGTTGTCCGCATCGACGCCATAGGCGTCCATCTGCAGACGGCCGCCGATCGAGGCTTCAAAGTTGCCGTCGAGCGATTTGAAGGTCGGATGGCCGTTCGGCATGGTGACGATGTTGCGAACGTCGTTCAGCGCGTCAGACGTCTGAATCTGCATGTCGTCGAGTTTCTGCTGAAGCTCCTGCATTTGCTGCTTCAGCGCGTCGATTTCGGCCTGTGTCGCGGCCGCCGAGCCTGCGAAGGCAGGACCGGCCATCAGAGCTGCGGCACCGAGCGCGGTGCCTGCCAGCAGAATTTTTCTCAACGTCATTCGACGTCTCCATGTTGAGTTGAGCTTCTGTGCAGGTTTGCGAACCGCGAGCCCCTAGCCCACGAACGCCCCCTGGGGAGCGAAGTAACAGGTCGTCATGACGGTTCGGTTCAACTTTGTTGACAAAGATATGACGGTCCCCCGCTGTGGCTTTTGCACCTCACTCGCCCCAGCTGCGCTGCGGCGCGGACTGGCGATTTCGCGGCGCGCCGCTGAGGGCCAGCATCGAAGAGCGCCGGGGCAAAACGGAATTATTTGCCAAGGTGTTACCCGATCGCCGCGTATGTCGGTGATGGCCGTGGGCGGCAGAGACCGGCCCGCAATAAAAAAGAGCCGGCCAGTTGCCCGGCCGGCTCTTCGATTTCAGGCGAGAAGGAGGAGCCTCTCGCAGGCGGAATTACATCGACTTATAGCCGAGCTTGCTCGTCCAGGTGGACCCGATGAGCTGCACGACGTTGTCGGGCAGCGGAACGTATTCGAGCGCCTTGGCATCGGCCTGGCCGTTCTTCAGCGCCCAGTCGAAGAATTTGATCATTTCAGCGTTCTGGTCGGCCGGCGTATCGGTCCGCAGGAGCACCCACGTTGTGCCGGTGATCGGCCAGCTCTGGTCGCCGGGCTGATTGGTCAGCACGAGGTAGAAATTTGAAACCTTCGTAAAGTCGGCATTTGCCGCCGCTGCCTGGAAGGTTTCGATTTTCGGCGACACGCGCTTGCCGGCCGAGTTGATCATGTCGGTATAGGCGAGGTTGTTCTGCACCGCATAGGCGTATTCGACGTAGCCGATCGCGCCGTTGATCTGCTTCACGTAGCCCGCGACGCCGGCATTGCCCTTGCCGCCCACGCCGCCCGTCCAGTTGATCGCCGTATCGGCGCCAACGCTGAGCGACCACTTCATGCTGACCTTCGAGAGGTAGCTGGCGAAGTTGAAGGTCGTGCCCGAACCGTCCGAACGATGCACCGTCGAGATCGCCAGGTGCGGCAGGTTGAGCGAGGGGTTGAGCGCCTTGATCGCCGGATCGTCCCAGGACGAAATCTCGCCGAGGTAGATCCTGGCGAGCGTGTCGCCGTTAAGCACCATGTCGCCCGGTTTGATGCCGGCGATATTGACGACCGGCGTGATGCCGATGATGACCTGCGGGAACTGGACGAGGTTGTTCGATCCGAGTTCGGCGTCCTTCAGCGGTTTGTCGGTCGCGCCGAAGCCAACGGTCTTCGCTTCGATCTGCTTGATGCCGCCGCCAGAGCCGATGGCCTGGTAGTTGACGGTGGTGCCGGTCTGCTTGGCATAGTCATCGGCCCACTTCGAAAGGACCGGATAGATCGCCGTACTGCCCGCGCCATCGAGCGAGGCTGCGACCGCAGGAGCCGTCATCGCCGCAAGGGAAATGAAAGCGCCCACAAAGATTGATTTCAACATGTGTTGCCTCGACATCTGGGTGTCCTGTGTGCTTGTACCGGTTTCGGTATACGGTTTGGGTGTCCCAGTTCGATCTCTTAGCCGGTCCATGTATCATTTCCATGACAGGCCGAAGGCGACACCGAAACATCATGAAATGCGCGGAAAACGGCCCTTCGCGACACTGGCGTGACGCCGCTGTTTCCGGGCCGCCGCACGCCTGATTTGGCGGGCTGCCGCGTTAATCCAGTGTTCGTCTGCCCCGCACCGGCCGAGGTTTTGCCTTGGCCAGCTTCGGAGGGCTGGTTAGAATTGCGCAGTTGGGGGTTGTGAGACGCATGCGGGCGATCATCAGGAGTGACGAGGCGCTGGACGCCAGGCCGGCGTATCTGGCCGGTGTCAGCTTGCGTCCGTTCGACCGTTCGCGGGAGGGCTTCACGGCGCAGGACCTGCGTGCCGCGCTGCAAGACCTCGCCATCGATGCCAGCAATTTCCACGTTCTTCATCACCGTCATGTCGACGGCATGCTCGTCACCGCCAAGAACTCCGGCACGCACTGGCTGAAGTTCATGCTTGGTCATGCAATTGCGCACGACTTCGGCGTGCCGGCGCCCGCCCACAGCAGCGGAGCCGCAGCCGACGACATCATCGGCAATCCGAAGGTGCCGCCGCGCCATCCGCATCTGCCGCGCCTGACGAGCACCCACACCATTCCCTCGGCTCTCGTCGCCTCGAAACTGGTCCGCCGCATTCTGCCTTGCCCGCCCGCCGTGGTCCTCGTCCGCGACATCCGCACCGCGATGATTTCAAACTATGTGAAATGGCGTGGCACCGTGCGCCACGGCGACGCGGCCTTCGCCGATTATGTGCGCGGCGATGTCACCGGCAGGCGCTTTGTTGCCGATGCCTGGTGGTACACCCGCTTTCTCAATCGCTGGGGCGACATTGCGATGGCGTTTCCCGCCGAAACGCTGATCGTGCGCTATGAGGATATTCAGGCGGCGCCCGCCGAAGCGATGAGGCTGATCGCCGGACATTTCGGCATCGACCTCAGCGCCGCCGCGGTCGCCGCCGGCTTGCAGATCGCCGGCCGTGAAACGATGCGCGACCGTCTCGACCCGGCCTACGACGAAGCCATTGTCTCCGACGAAAGAAAGCGCGCCACGGTTTCCTTTTCGGACGAAGACACCGAAGTTCTCCGCTCGATCCTCCGCCGCCATCTCAAATACGATTACGGCTACGCGTATTTTTGAAAGAGAACCGGCGAGCTGGAAGAATTTGCCCGATTCGGCGAAATTTGGTGCACCCGACAAGAGTCGAACTTGTGACCTCTGCCTTCGGAGGGCAGCGCTCTATCCAGCTGAGCTACGGGTGCTGATATATCCGATCCGGCCGCAAGTTAGTCGAAACGGCTGCCGGTGACAATCCGTGTTCCGGGCCGCGCTCCGGCCTCGGTTCCGGGCCGTTTTTCGAGACGTCGGGGCGGCCCGAGCCCATGCTTGGCGCACCCCCCGAATTCGCCTATACCGGACGCGCATCAGTAAATTCAGGCGGCGTCCGACGCGAAAGCGGGCGGGTCCGCGAACCAGGGCCTGAACGGCCCGGAAGCAAGCTTCACGATGTCGGCGCATTTGCGGCTTTCCCCATACGACATATTCATCGACCCGCTCCTCACTCTTCAGGACGGCCGCCTCCGCGAGCTTCTCGCCTATTGGAACACCAAGCGCGCCGGCCGGCCGATGCCCGCCCGCGCCGATGTCAGCCCCGCCGACATCGTCAGCCATCTGCCTTCGGTTTTTTTGATCGGGGCGAGCGCGCCCGCCGTCGCGCCGTCGCATTTTCATGTGCGGCTGATGGGCACGGCGCTCAATGAGCTATTCGCCGACGATTTCACGGGCCGCACGCTCGATGAGCGCATGTCGCCCAAAAGCGCATCGGCGCTCGCCAAGGTTCTCGGCATCGTCTGCGAACTGCGCCGTCCGTTGCGCATTCACGGCGTCGCGAATTTCGGTCAGGAGCGCATGCCTACCGAAATTGAAGCGTTGATCCTGCCGCTCACGGTGGCGGGCCCGGGCGTCGAAATGACGATGGGCGAGATCGTCAAGCGCGCCTCGGCGGACGCAGCCTGAGCATTCAGGCGACGCTGCCCGCCGGCTCTTCCCGCCGGCTCTTCCCGCCGGCTCCTAATGTGAAGATGTGAGCTGCAGGAAAACGTCTTCGAGATCGGATTCTTCCGTCGAAATATCGACGATCTCGATGCCCGACGCGCGCACCCGGTCGAGAATGTCCATCGCGCTGGCCTCAATCGGATTGTACTGGATCGCCAGCGCGCCGGACGGCGTGATCTCGGTCCTGAGCCCGTCGATCGCCGCTGTGACGGGCGTCACGGGCCAGGCGGTGCGAACGATGAGCTTTTTGTCGGTCACGCGGGCGACCAGCCGCTGCGTCGGCTCGCAGGCGACAAGCTGGCCCTTGTCGATGATGGCGATGGTGTCGCACAGCGCCTCGGCCTCCTCGAGGTAATGCGTCGTCAGCACGATGGTCGTGCCCGCATCGTTGAGCGACTTGACGTAATCCCAGAGCTGCTTGCGCAATTCGATGTCGACGCCGGCCGTCGGCTCGTCGAGCACCAGCACCGGCGGGTTGTGCACCATCGCCTTGGCGACGAGAAGCCGCCGCCGCATGCCGCCCGACAATGTGCGCGCATAGGCGTCCGCCTTGTCCTCGAGCGCCATCGCTTTCAGAATTTCCATTGTCCGCCGCTCACGCTTCGGCACGCCATAGAGCCCCGCCTGAAGCTCGAGAATTTCGGCGGGCGTGAAGAACGGATCGACGCTCAGCTCCTGCGGCACGATACCGATGGACGCGCGCGCCTGTCGCGGATTGGCGTCGATGTCGAAGCCCCAGATATTGGCCGTGCCCGACGACTTGACGACAAGACCGGCCAGAATATTGATGAAGGTCGATTTGCCCGCGCCGTTCGGCCCCAGCAGGCCGAAGATCGAGCCCCGCGGCACCGCGAGGTCGATGCCCTTCAGGGCCTCCTTGGCCGGCTGCCCGCCGCTGGCGCGATAAACCTTGCGCAAGCCTCGCGCCTCGATGGCGTTGTCGGCGCTCGTTTGAGCCACGGGTTCGGCGGCAGCGGGCGTTTCAAGTCTTTCGGCGGATTCGGCAAGAATATGGGCCATTCGTCGGCTCTTCTGTAAACTGTGCGCCCGCGTTGGTAGCATCGGCCGGTAAACGCGGTCAAACTCGGGCACTCCCAAAAAGAGCCCCACGGGCCGGCAGACGGAATATAGGAAGGCGCGCGGCGTGGCGAAGAGCAAAACGGGAAAAAAGCCGGAAGATGAAGTCGCGGCGGCGCCCGCGAGCGGGATAACGCCGCGTCCGCTGCGCAAGGGCGATCATCTCTTTCTGGTCGATGGCTCGGGCTACATTTTCCGTGCCTATCATGCGCTGCCGCCACTGACGCGGAAATCGGACGGGCTGCCGACAGGCGCCGTCTCCGGCTTCTGCAACATGCTCTACAAGCTGATCGAGGACACGAAGGACGAATTCGAGCCGACGCATCTCGCCGTTATTTTCGATGCCTCCGGCAAGACTTTCAGGAACGACATCTATCCGCTCTACAAGGCGCAGCGCCCCGAGCCGCCCGAAGACCTGATTCCGCAATTCGCCTTGGTCCGCGACGCGGTGCGGGCCTTCACCGTGCCCTCGATCGAGATGATCGGTTATGAGGCCGACGACCTCATCGCCACCTATGCGAGGCTCGCCCGCGAGAAAGGCGCCCGCGTCACCATCGTTTCGTCCGACAAGGATCTGATGCAGCTCGTCACCGACGATGTCGACATGCTCGACACGATGAAGATGAA
>DASVNC010000213.1:0-2293 GCA_036384055.1 Parvibaculum sp. | reverse complement strand
CTAAAAAAGAGGCGGTGGTGCCCAGGGGCGGAATCGAACCACCGACACTGCGATTTTCAGTCGCATGCTCTACCAACTGAGCTACCTGGGCCGCGCGGCCTGCCGGAGAAGCTCCGGCGGCGAGGCCCGCGGTTTATATGGGATTGATCCCGGCCTGTCCAGCGCCCGGCGCGGGCTCCGCCGAGGCCGCTAAAGCCGAGTGCGGCGAAGGGCTTAGCCCTCGTCGCCCCCGTCCCCCGACCGGCCTGCGGGGCTGCCTTGCATGTCGCCGTCGAAATCGTCCGGCGGTTCGACGGCGGGGATCGCATAGGTCCCTTTGAGCCAGCGGTTCAGATCGACGTCGGCGCAATGTTTCGAGCAGAACGGATGGAAGGCTGTCGCCGATTTCTTGCTGCAGATCGGGCAAGGCCGGCTTGGCCGCAGCGGCACGATGTTGTCGGCCGACGGCATTACCGTGCGGCTCCGACGTCGATGCGCTCCCGCGTGAAAGCGGGTTCGGACGTCAGACGCAGATCGACGGCGACTTTCTTGCGCAGCCGGTCGATGAGACCGGCATTGCCGCGCTCCAGCCAGTCGACGACATCGGGTGCGGCGCGGGCGACGATGGGCCGGCCGGGCGATACCTGCGCTTCATGGGCGACGCGGCGCAGCAGCTCGTTGGCGACCGTCGCGCAGGTTTTGCGGCGCGGACGGCCGTTTGCGTATGCCGGTTCGGTGAGCAGCTTGTTCAACGGTTCGCGCACGCGCTTGCGCGTCATTTCGACAAGGCCGAATTCCGACATGCCGGAAATCTGCGTCGGCACCCGGTCATGGGCAAAGCCCGTGTTGAGCGCGTCGATCACTTTCTGGATGTTCGCCGGATCGTTCAGATGAATGAAGTCGATGACGATGAGACCGCCGGTGCCGCGCAGACGGAGCTGATAGATGATCTCGTCCACCGCCTCGATGTTGATCTTGACGCTCGTTTCCTCAAGTCCGGTCGCCGTGGTGTAGCGGCCCGAATTGACGTCGATGGCGGTCAGCGCTTCCGTCGTCTCGATGGTAATCCAGCCGCCCGACTTCAATTCGACGCGCGGCTCAAGCGCGCCTTCGATTTCGCCGTCGACATCGTAGAGCGAAAAAAGCGGGCCCGGGCCGTTGAACAGCTGAATGCGGTCGAGCAGTTCCGGCATGGCGCGCCGCGCATAGCGCTGCGCTTCGCCGAAGGCTTCCGCATCGTCGATCAGCACGCGGCTGGTGTCGGCGCTCACATAGTCGCGCAGCGTCTTCGACACGGGATCGAGATCGTGGAAGACGACGCAGGGCGGGTTCGAGCGCTTCTCGACGTCGCGCACCTTGCGCCACTCTTCGGCGAGCATACGCGCGTCCGCCGCGATGTCTTCGACCGTGGCGCCGACGGCGACGGTGCGGACGATGAAGCCGGCCGGCTCGCCGGTCACGCCCATCGAGCCGAAGCGCGCGACCATTTCCTCGACCAGCGCCGTCAGGCGTTCACGCTCCGCTTCGTCTTCGATGCGGCGCGACAGTGCGACGCCGGACTGGTTCGGCACCAGCACCAGAAGGCGGCCGGGAAGGGTGACGTTGGCCGACAGCCGCACGCCCTTGTCGCCGATCGGATCCTTGACCGCCTGCACGAGGATCGTCTGGCCTTCGGTGACGCAGGCGCTGATCGGCGGCAGGATGTGTTCGTCGAGATGCGCCAGCTCGCAGAGGCAGCGCGCCTCGCGGGCACCGAGAAAGCCGGCGCGTTCGAGACCCACCTCCACGAAAGCGGCCTGCATGCCGGGCAGCACCCGCTGGACGCGGCCAAGAAAAATGTTGCCGAGTAGCGAGTGACCGGCGCGGCCGGTTTTCGCCTTGAGGTCGTCTTCCATCATGCGCTCGAGAATGATCTCGACGGGGCGCCCGCTCTCGACGACCGCAACGCGCGTCTCGCCAGGCCCGACATTAATCAACACTTCCTCAGACATTGAATTCCTTGAGCATGCCGCCCGCGATCCTGTGCGAACGACCGCCCTCTGCCGTTTTGATCCCCGGATGATCCTAACACTCTTGTTAGCGCGGTGGGTAGAGAGGGAAGCCGAGGCCGCCAAGAAGTGCCGCCACCTCGAAAAGCGGCAAGCCGACAACACCGGAGTAGCTTCCGGTCAGCGCGCGCACGAAGGCCGCGGCGCGGCCCTGGATCGCATAGCCGCCGGCCTTGCCTGACCCTTCGCCGCTGGCGATGTAAGCATCGATTTCAGCAGATGAAAGGCGCTTGAAAGCGACGCGGGTTTCGCTGACGCGGTCCAGC
>DASVNC010000212.1:0-7704 GCA_036384055.1 Parvibaculum sp. | reverse complement strand
TCCTGAGGAGCGGCGACGCCGCGTCTCGACGGATGAAGGCCCACCCGGTCACAATCCCAGGGCGCGGGCGAGGAAGCCCTTTTTCCTCGGCTTCGGTTTTCTCACGCGCATGCGGATCGGGCGCTCGACGCCCGGCAGTCTGCGGCCGTGGCGCGGGCGGCGGCGCAGCAGCGCGACCAGTTTACGGTCCGGGAAAAAGCAGACCGGGTCGAGCGCGGCGGCGCAAACGGGAACGTCGTCCATGCCGGGAATGGCGAAGTCCAGCCGGTCATATTCCAGCGTGAATTCCATCGCGGCATCGGGATCGGCATCGGCGTTGTCGCCGGCGGCGAAGGCGGCGTCGAGCCCTTCCTCATCCTCGATGGGATTGTCGAGCAAAAGTACTTCTTCAGGTGCGGCGTCGCGTGTGAAGCCGCTATGGGCGCTTTGTGCGAAGGACCAGCCGACGAGTTCCTTCGCTTCGCGGGCGCGGCAGATATGCGTGCCCTGGGCCGAAGTGAAGCCGAGGCCGGCAAGCGCGGAGAGCGTCGTTTCGTCCTCGACGCCGACGGCGGTTGCCTTCAGCCCCTGCGCGACAGCCTGCGCCACCCTTTTGCCGATGAAGCCGAGGCCGGCATGTTTCAGCCGGGCGGCGAACTGGATGATCGACGCGCCCGAAATCTTGATCTCGTTGAAATAGGCAGGTGCGATGAACTCCGCGGGCACGATGACCGCGCCGCCGCCGTCGAGCGCCGTCTTGAAGCCGAGGCGGCGGAACTCGCCGATGGTGCGCGCGGCGGCATCGGCATTACGGGCGAAGACTCCTTCCGGGACTTCGAGCGTCAGGAGGCCTGTGTCGAGGCCGTGTTCGCCGATGAGGGCGGCCAGCGTTCCCGGCAGCGCCGGATCGGTGAGGTCGCTGCCCGACAGGTTGATCGAAACGGGCCATGACTGGCCGCGCACGCGCCAATGGATCATGGCGTCGGCGGCGGCCGCCGCAACGAAACAAGTGAGGTCGACGCTGCGTCCGCGTTGTTCGAAGAAGGAGAGGAAGAGGCCCGGTGGCATCAATCCGTAGTCGGGATGGTTCCAGCGCACATAGGCTTCGGCACCGAGCGTGCGGCCCGTGCCGAGTTCGATCTTCGGCTGAAAGACAAGGAACAGATGCTGCGCTTCGAGCGCGAGATCTATGTCCCGGTTGGTCAGGCGAAAGGAACTGCTGTACATCTGGAGGCCAAATTCTTTGGTCACGCAACGGAGACTCAACGCGCGGCTTCGACTTTGCCAAGCCCGGGTTGCCGATGCCTTAACTTTGCCGCATCGTCGTCATCAGCCTTGCCAGAGCGTTAAGAAAAAAGATCAAAACGTAAGAAAACGAACAGGGAGAGAAGTCATGTCGAAGCCGGTCAGCGACAAGCTCATACCCGCGGCCACGATCCTGCTGGTGCGCGACGGGGCGGCGGGGCTCGAGGTCTTCATGGTGGTGCGTCATCACCAGATCGACTTCGCTTCGGGCGCGCTGGTGTTTCCCGGCGGCAAGGTCGATCCCAAGGACACGCATGAGAGCGTGCGCGGGCGCGTTGACGGCGCAGGCGACCTCGACGATTGGGAATTCTCGATGCGCGTTGCGGCGATCCGCGAGGCTTACGAGGAATGCGGCGTGCTGCTGGCGCGCGCGGAAGGCTCGCAGGCGCTGGTCGATGCGGCGCGCCTCAAGGCGCTGGAGCCGCGCCGCGATGCGCTGAACAAGGGCGAGATCGGCATCGGCGACGTGCTGGCGGCGGAAGGTCTGCGGCTCGCCGCCGATCTGCTGACGCCTTTCGCGCACTGGATCACGCCGAAAATGATGCCGAAGCGTTTCGACACCCGCTTCTATGTGGCGGCTGCGCCGGAAGATCACCTGGCCGTTCACGACGGATCGGAGTCGGTCGACAGCGTCTGGATTCGTCCGGCCGATGCGCTGGCCGAGGCGGCGGCGGGAACGAAGACGATCATTTTCCCGACGCGCGTCAATGTGCAGAAGCTTGGCCGTCACAACCGCATGGCGGATGCCATCGCGGCGGCGGGCGCCGCGCGCGTCGTCACAGTTGAGCCGCAGATCGAACAACGTGCGAGCGGGCCGATGCTCTGCATTCCGGTGGAAGCGGATTACGACGTCACGGAAGAACCGCTGTCGAACATCCGGGCTTAATAGAGGAACTGTTCCGTCAGGATACGTTCGTCGAGGCTGTGGCCTTCGTCGAACATCATCAGCAGGTCGATGGTCGGGTCTTCCTCGACATGAACATCGACGACATCGCGGAATTCGCGGTGGTCGGCGACGGCGCTGACGGGGCGCTTCTCGGGCTCCAGAATCTCGAAGCGAACCTTGGCGCGATGCGAGAGCAGCGCGCCGCGCCAGCGGCGGGGGCGGAAGGCGCTGATTGGCGTTAGCGCCAGCAGCGCCGCGTCGATCGGCACGATGGGCCCTTGCGCCGAGAGATTGTAGGCGGTGGAGCCGGCGGGCGTCGAAACCAGAACGCCGTCGCAGCTGAGCTCCTGCATGCGGACCTTGCCGTCGATGGAAATGCGGATTTTCGCCGCCTGATAAGTTTCGCGCAGTAGCGACACCTCGTTGATCGCAAGCGCCTGATGCTCGGTGCCGTTCGACAAGGTCGCGCGCATGCGCAGCGGGTGGAGGCGCGCGGTATCGGCGGCGTCGAGCCGCTCGAGCAAACTGTCGTCGCGATATTCGTTCATCAGGAAGCCGACGGAGCCGCGGTTCATCCCATAGATCGGAATGCCGCGATGCATGTGCTTGTGCAGGGTTTGCAGCATCAACCCGTCGCCGCCGAGCACGACGAAGACGTCGGCTTCCGCCGGCGGCGCGTCGCCATAGCGTTCTGTCAGGCGCTTCAGCGCCTCCCGGGCTTCCGGCACGTCGGTTGCCACGAAAGCGATCTTCTTGAATTTCATGAGTTCCGCTCGGTCGGTTCCCTGGGGCAGAGTTGGGGCCAGACCGGCCCATGCCGGGGCAGGAGATAAGCATAAGGGCGCGGCGATGCAACCAGGTTCCGAATTTGTCTTTGTCTACACGCCTTTGCCGTCAAAAGAGGCGGCCGAGAAAATGGCGGAAGCCCTGGTCGGCGCGCGGCTTACTGCCTGCGTTAACATTTATGCGGGCGTCACGTCCGTTTACGAATGGAAAGGCGCTGTGCAGAAAGAAGCCGAGGTTGTGGCCTTCATCAAGACCCGACGCGCGCTTGCTGAAGACGTCGTGGCGGCTGCCCGCGAGCTGCACCCCTATGAGGTGCCGGCGTTTCTGGTGTTGCCGATCGAAAGCGGGAACGAGGACTATCTCGACTGGGCGCGCGGGCAGTTGAAGGTCTAGCCGCCCGTCATCGACATGTGGCGCGCGACGGCGGGTTTCTTCTGGCGGCGGTCGATGATGAAGTCGTGGCCCTTGGGCTTGCGTCCGATGGCTTCGTCGATGGCGGCGTTCAGAAGGTCGTCGCTCTCGCTGGCGCGCACCGCGCGGCGCAGGTCGGCCGCGTCTTCCTGTCCGAGGCACATGAAGAGCGTGCCGGTGCAGGTGAGGCGGACGCGGTTGCAGGATTCGCAGAAGTTGTGCGTCAGCGGCGTGATGAAGCCGAGGCGGCCGCCGGTTTCGCGGATGCGGACATAGCGGGCCGGGCCGCCGGTCCGGTCGGGCAGATCGTCCAACGTCCAGCGTTCGGCGAGTTTCGCCCGGACGCGCGAGAGCGGCAGATATTGTTCGGTGCGGTCGCTGTCGATGTCGCCCATCGGCATGGTTTCGATCAGCGTCAGGTCGTGGCCTTGCCCATGCGCCCATTCGATCAAGGCCGGAATTTCGTCGTCGTTTTCGCCGCGCAAGGCGACGGTGTTGATTTTGACCTTCAGCCCGGCGCGTTTTGCCGCTTCGATGCCGTCCAGTACCTGAGCGAGTTTCCCCCAGCGGGTGATGCGGGTGAAGTTCGCCGCGTCCAGCGTATCGAGCGAGACGTTGATGCGGCGGACGCCCGCGTCCGCCAGTTCATCGGCGAAGCGCGTGAGCTGGCTGCCGTTCGTCGTCAGGGTCAATTCTTCGAGAGCGCCGGTCTCGACATGACGGCCGAGGGCGCGGACGAGCTTCATCACATCGCGGCGCACCAGCGGTTCGCCGCCTGTCAGGCGCAGCTTGCGGACGCCCTTGGCGATGAAGGCGGAGCAGACGCGGTCCAGCTCCCCCAGCGTCAGCAGCTCCTGTTTCGGCAGGAAGTTCATGTGCTCCGACATGCAATAGGTGCAGCGGAAGTCGCAGCGGTCGGTCACTGACACGCGCAGATAGGTCACGGCCCGACCGTAGGGGTCGATCATGGCGGGGGAAGCGGTCTCGATGCGCGGTTCGATGGTCATGGCGGTATATATAACATTGCCGAGACGGATTTCGCCCCTTCAGGGAGTAGGGTTGCCCGGGCCGAAGCGGGCGGGATAGCCTCACGCCGCCGTAACCGGGGAGGGACATATGGCGGGCGCCCACTACATTCTGTCGATCGACCAGGGAACGACCAGCACCCGGGCGCTGCTCTTCGACGAATCCGGCTCGCCGATGCGGGTGAAGCAGAAGGAACTGCGGCAGATTTATCCGCAGGACGGTTGGGTCGAGCATGACGCCAATGAAATATGGGAAGCCGTGCTTGAGGTCTGCCGGGGGCTGCTGACGGCGGGCACCCATGCCGGCAACATCGCCGCCATCGGCATCACCAATCAGCGCGAGACGACGGTGCTGTGGGAGCGCGCCACCGGCAAGCCGCTTCACAATGCCATTGTCTGGCAGGACCGGCGCACGGCGGATGTGTGCGCGAAGCTCAAGGCGCAAGGCAAGGAAGCCGTCGTTCAGAAAAAGACCGGGCTGCTCATCGACCCTTATTTCTCCGGTACCAAGCTTGCATGGCTGCTCGACCACGTTCCGGGCGCGCGGGAGCGGGCGCGGAAGGGCGAGCTTTGTTTCGGCACTATCGACTCCTGGCTGATCTGGAACCTGACCGGGGGCAAGGCCCATGTGACCGACGCAACCAATGCCTCGCGCACGCTGCTTTTCAACATCGGCACGCAGCAGTGGGACGACGAAATTCTCGGCTGGTTCGACATTCCGCGCGCGCTGCTCCCTGAGGTGAAGGACTGCTGCGCCGATTTCGGCAGGACCGACAAATCGCTTTTCGGCATCGAGATACCCGTCGCGGGCGTTGCGGGCGACCAGCAGGCGGCGACGGTGGGGCAGGCCTGTTTCGAACCCGGCCTCATCAAATCGACTTACGGCACGGGCTGCTTTGCGGTGCTGAACACCGGCGAGCGGCAGGTGGCAAGCGCCAACCGCCTGCTGACGACGGTTGCCTATCGCCTCGGCGGCAAGACCACCTATGCGCTGGAAGGCTCGATCTTCATGGCGGGTGCGATCGTGCAGTGGCTGCGCGACGAAATGAAGTTGATCTCCGGCGCCGCCGAGAGCGAGGCGCTGGCGATGAAGGCCGATCTGAATTCGCCGGTCGTGCTGGTGCCGGCCTTCACCGGCCTCGGCGCGCCTTATTGGGATCCGCATGCGCGCGCGGCGCTCTTCGGCATGACGCGCGACACGGGCGCGGCGGAGATCGTGCGGGCGGCGATCGAATCCGTGTCGTTCCAGACGCGCGACCTGATGGATGCGATGGGCGCCGACATGAAGGCGGCGGGGCTCGCCAGTCCGCAGGCGCTCAGGGTCGATGGCGGCATGGTGGCCAATAACTGGTTCATGCAGAACCTTGCCGACATTCTCGGCCGTCCGGTCGAGCGACCGGCGGTTATCGAGACGACGGCGCTGGGGGCCGCTTACCTTGCCGGGATGCAGGCCGGATTTTATGGAACGCCGCAGGATGTCGCCCGCCATTGGCAATGCGAGCGCGCATTTGCGCCGAAAATGGCGGAAGCGGAGCGGGCTGCCCGGTATGCGCGGTGGGGGCAGGCGGTGGGACGGGTTCTGACGACGTGAGCTCTTCGGGGGCATGACGCCAAAGGGGCGGAAGGGCCCAGGCCAAAACCGCGCTATACTCTTGGCAAAACAGATGAGGGAGAACGCCGATGGACGATCTCATCGCAAAGCTCAAGGCGGCGCTCGGGCCGGGCGGCGTGCTCGAAGGCGAGGACGCTGTCGCCAAGGCGCAAGGCGGCTGGAGCAGGCTCGGCACGCCGCGCGCGGTGCTGCGGCCGGCGTCCACCGAAGAGGTTTCCAATATCCTGAAGCTCTGTCACGCGGCGGGCGAGAGCGTCGTGCCGTGGGGCGGCAAGACGGGTCTCGTCGAAGGCGGCGAGGCGGACGGGCATCTGGCGCTGTCGCTCGAGCGCATGAACAAGATCGAGGAGATCGACGTCGTGGGCGGCACGGCGACCGTGCAGGCGGGCTGTGTGCTGCAAACCGTGTGCGAGGCGGTCGATGCCAAAGGCGCGCTCTTTCCGCTCGACCTCGGCGCGCGGGGCTCGGCGACCATCGGTGGAAACATTTCGACCAATGCGGGCGGCAACCGCGTCATTCGCTACGGCATGGCGCGCGATCTGGTGCTCGGCCTCGAGGCGGTGCTGGCAGACGGCACGGTGATGACGTCGATGAACCATCTCATCAAGAACAATGCGGGCTACGATCTGAAGCAGCTCTTCATCGGCTCGGAGGGCACGCTCGGCGTCGTGACGCGGGCGGTGCTGAGGCTGCGCCCGAAGCCGATGAGCCAGGACACGGCTTTCGTCGCGGTTGCGGAATTTGCGCAGCTTTCAAAGTTCCTGCGCCACATGGAACGCGCGCTGGGCGGCACCTTGTCGGCCTTCGAAGTGATGTGGGACGATTTCTACAAGCTCGTGACCACGGAACCTGCCAAGGGCAAGCCGCCGCTCGATTACGGGCATCCTTATTATGTGCTGGTCGAATCTATGGGCGGCGATCAGGAAGCGGATTCGGCGCGCTTCGAAGCGGCGTTGATGGCCGCGCTCGAGGCGGGCGAAGTGGCCGATGCCGTGATTGCGAAAAATCAGGCGGAGCGCAACCAGATGTGGTCCTTGCGCGACGATGTCGAGCAGCTGGTGCGCAACTGGCCGATCTTCACCTTCGATGTCAGCCTCAAGATCGCCGACATGGACAGCTATATCGCCGAGGTGCGCGAGGGCCTCAAGGCGAAGTGGCCGGCGCATACGCTGATGGTCTTCGGCCATCTGGGCGACGGCAACCTCCACGTCATTCCGGGCACGATCCCCGATCATTCGCCGGAAAGCCGCAAGGCGGTCGAGGCGGTGGTCTATGGCGCGCTCAGGAAGCGAGGCGGCTCGGTTTCGGCGGAACACGGCATCGGGCTTGAGAAGCGCCCTTATCTCGGCTGGTCGCGCTCGCCTCAGGAAGTGGCGTTGATGCGCGTGCTGAAGCAGGCGCTCGACCCGAAGGGCATTCTCAATCCGGGCAAGGTGTTCGAGCCTGCCGCCCCCCATGCGAAGGCGGCGGAGTAGACACTCCGCCGCCTCACGCGATTACGGGCTACTGGGCGGCTGGCGCGTCCGGCGCGGGCTGATCGTCGTCATGGTGCTGGAAGCGGGCCTTGTGCTCCATGCCGCCGTGATGTTCCTCGCCGCGCCAGCGGGCGAAATGGCGATGGCCCTCGCCACCTTGACGGTCGAGAACCGCCTTCTGATCGGCGTTGAGCGAGGCATAGAGCGCCTCAAGCGAGGGCTGTG
>DASVNC010000211.1:0-2401 GCA_036384055.1 Parvibaculum sp. | reverse complement strand
CGATAATCAGGGGCTTGTCCCGCAGCTCGGGATTGTCGCGCTTTTCGACCGCCGCATAAAAGGCGTCGCAGTCGAGATGGGCGATGGAGAGCTGGTGAAGTTCGGCATGGAAGATGAGGCGCGGGCGGTTGCAGGCTGGGCAGCGCATCATGCCGGCCTCGACCGGCGTGAAACAATCGCGGCAGAATCCGGGGATGGCGGCGGGCCCGCTCATCGCGGTGTCTCCAGCCAGAGCCAGGCCGCCCCGCGCACGCCGCTGGAATCGCCATGCATGTTGCGCGCGAGCTTCGTATCGACGCGGTCGGAGAACACATAGGCGCCCCAGCGCGCGGGCACTTCGTCATAGATCGCGTCGATGTTCGACATGCCGCCGCCCAGCACGATCACATGGGGGTCGATCAGATTGATGACATGCGCGAGGGCGCGGGCGAGGCGGTCGGCATAGCGGCGAAGCGCCGTGCGCGCTGGCCGCGAGCCTGCTTGCGCCGCGGCGACGATCTCGCGCGTCGTCAGTTTCACTTTTTCGCTGCGTTCGTATTCCGCCTCAAAACCGGGACCGGAGTTCCAGCTTTCGATGCAGCCTTCCTTGCCGCAATAGCAGCGTCCGCCGGGCAATTCATCCGGCAGCGCCCAGGGCAGGGGATTGTGGCCCCATTCACCGGCGATGGCGTTCGGTCCTTGCAGCAGACGTCCATTGACGACGATACCCGCGCCGACGCCTGTGCCGAGGATGACGCCGAAGACGGTGGGCGCGCCCGCCCCGGCGCCGTCGGTCGCCTCGGACAGGGCAAAGCAGTCGGCGTCGTTGGCGAGGCGTATGTCGCGGCCGAGCGCCGTTTCGAGATCGGCATCGAAGGGCATGCCGATCAGGCATGTGCTGTTGGCGTTCTTGATGAGGCCGCTTGCCGGCGAGATCGCGCCCGGCATGCCGATGCCGACGGTGCCGCGTTCGCCGGTCTCGCTTTCGAGCGCCGCCACCAGATCGCGGATCGTCTCGACGATTTTGCGGTAATCGCTGGCGGGGGTCGCCACCCGCCTGCGCGCAAGTTCACGCCCGCCGGGCGCCAGTGCGATGCCTTCGATCTTCGTTCCGCCGAGATCAATGCCGATGCGCATGGGCGTCCCCGGCGTCAGTGGCCGCTTTCGTCAAGCCGGGCGGCGATGAAGTCGTGCGCTTCAGCCCATTCGGTTGTGTGGAAATGACTGTCCGGCGACTGGCCCATCAGCTTTGCGAGGCGCTTGTCGGCAATGAAGTGGAGGCGATGCGAGGCGTCATGCGCCTTGGCGACGGAGGCGATGTTGTGGTGGATGTCGTCGAGGAAGAAGACCGGCGCCTCGACCATGCCGGCGAGCTTCTTCACGGCGCCGCCCTTCAGGCCCTTGTTGGCGATGACGGGATAGTCCATGCCCTGCGCGGCGAGGCTTTTCGCCCGCGTTTCCTTCTCGGTGAAGGGCACATTGGTCAGGACGACGATCTGGGCGCGGCCCGAAAGCGCCTTCAAGGCGTCGGCCGCGCCGGGCACGGCGAGCAGCGCGTGGGTTGAGGTGGCGAAGAAGCCTTTCATCAACTCCGGCATGCCGGAGGCGTCGAAGACTTCGTTGGTGTCGCGGTGCTTGATGTTGCCGGTCAGCGCGTAGCTCGTGAGGTCGAGCCACAAGCCCTGCGTTTCCAGATAGGTTTCGAGCCCGACCAGGAACTGCATCAGCACCTCGTCGCAATCGGTCACGATCAACGGCACGCCGCGCCGGAGCGTCAGCGCCTCGATCTGCGGCGCCACGTCGTCATGCAGCGCCAACGGGTCCATGTCGGCTGGGCGGGGTGGGGTGGCAGGCGTTGTGTTCATGTCCAGTGGACCTCTTCGCCGCCCGGCAGGAGGCGGCGGGCAATGCCGGGGAGTTCGGGTTTCAGGTCGGCGGCTTCGCAGAAGGCCATCAGCCGCTTCTCATCCATCAGCAGGAAATCGAGCACGCCGCCGAGGATTTCAGGCTCGCCGGCGCGGGTGCGCAGTTCGTCCGGCGCGAGGCCGGAGAGATCGACAAAGGCATATAGCAGTTCCTCGTCGGCGGCGATGTGGGCCAAGGCCTGGATGGCGATCAGTTCCGCGTGTTCGGTCTTCATACTATCGGCGTTTCCGCCCGATTCTTCGCTTCGTACAAGCACTCATTAAGCATAGGCCTTGTTTGACACAAAATGGGGTGCGGCAGGGGCGATGTTAAAGACTTAGTTAACGATATTGGAGTGATATGAGCCACCTGAGGTTGGCGGGATTCAGCTCCCGCCCCTCGGAGTATCGAGGCGCCGGACGTTCCCGGCAACAGGTGGGAGCTGTGGAGCTATGGACGCGATGACCAAAAAGGTTCTGATCGTCGAGGATAACGAGCTCAACATGAAGCTCTTCCA
>DASVNC010000210.1:0-5433 GCA_036384055.1 Parvibaculum sp. | reverse complement strand
AGGATGAGGACCGTTCCCACGGTCACGGTGACGTAGAAGAGAACCGTTTGCAGGAGGGCCTGTACATAGCCCGGCCGGCGGCCGTCCCAGGTGCGTAGTTCGATGCCCTGCCAGCGCATGCCGGGGGTTGCGGAATGGGGGCCGCCGAGGCTCAGCGTGAAGTAGGCTAGGCCGATCAGCGGGCTGAGCGCGGCGCCCGGCCAGAGCAGGCCGAAGGTCAGAATGCCGAGGATCGCGAAGACGATGGTGGCGGCGAAAACCAGAACCGTGATGAGCACGACATCGGCGATAAATGCCAGGCAGCGGGCGAATACGACGCCCTCGAAAGCGCCGTCCGGCCACTCGTAGCCGCCCATGTGGAGCTGATCTGGCCGGACGAGACCCTGTTGTTCGCTCATATTCCCCTCGTGACGCGCCTTTCGGCGGTCACATATGCATTATGGGGTGAAGGTGCAAGCCGGCAGGGCGCGGGGCTCAGGGCTTCAGGCCGGGCGGAGCCGCAGGTGCCTCGCGCAGCAGCACGATTGAAAGCCGGCGGTTGGCCGCCATGTGGGGGTCTTCGGGGAACAGCGGCTCCGAATCGGCCTTGCCCACCACCTGATAGATGCGGTCGTCCGGCAGGCCCTGATCCTCGACAATGCGGCGGGCGGCGTTGGCGCGGTCCGACGTCAGTTCCCAGTTGGTGTAGCCGGGGCTGCCCTGATACGGGTTCGAATCCGTATGGCCGGAGATGCTGATGCGATTGGGCAGGCGGAGAAGAATCTTGCCGACCGCCTGGATCAGTTGCCGCGTGCGCTCATAAGGCTCGGCATGGCCCGGGGGGAACATCGAGCGGCCGTCCTGATCGACGATCTGGATGCGCAGGCCCTCCGGCGTCTCATCGACGATGACGTTGTGCGACAGTTCGGCGAGATCGGGATTGTTCTGCATCGCCTGGCGCAGGCTCTCGGCGGCGGAGCGGAAATTCTCCTCGTCGCGCGAGTTGCTCTGGACGGGCGATGTATTCGGATTGCTCATGGCGACGGCCGCTGCGGCGGCGTTGGTCGAATCCCGTGAGCCGTCGGAGGCGCTCGCCGTGCGCTTGTCCTCGGTCTGGGAACTTTTAGGCGCCGCGGGTGTCGAAATGGTCATGACGATGCGCGGGGCAGAGCCCGGCATCCGGTTGCCTTCGGCGTCGAAGGCGGTGCCGCCGAGAATGCCGCCGGCGCCGCTGGTCGAACGGCTGACACTGGCGGGCGCGAAATAATCGGCGAGGCCCTGTTTCTGCTCGGGCGTGGTCATGCTGATCAGCCACATCAGCAGGAAGAACGCCATCATCGCGGTCACGAAGTCGGCATAGGCGATCTTCCAGGCGCCGCCATGATGGGCATGGCCGGCCTTCTTGATCTTCTTGAGAATGATAACCGGCTGGTTCGCGTCGGCCATGATCTGCTCCCGTTACGTCAACTTGCAGCGGGTTGCAGATTGGCCGTCGACTGTTCGACTTCGTTGAAGGTCGGACGGACTTCGGACATCAGCGCCTTGCGGGCGAACTCGATCGAGACGGCGGGCGCGTAGCCGGCCATATGCGCGAGAAGACCGGCCTTCATCGACAGATAGTATTTGGATTCCGCCTCGAAGATGTTGCGCAGCGACTGCGCCATCGGGCCGAAGAAACCGTAGGCGCAAAGCACGCCGAGGAAGGTGCCGACGAGCGCGCCGCCGATCAGGTGGCCGAGCACTTCAGGCGGCTGGTTGATTGCGCCCATCGTGTGAATGACGCCGAGCACGGCGGCGACGATGCCGAGAGCGGGCGTTGCGTCGGCCAGCGTCTGCACGCCGGTGACGAGGCGCTCGCGCTCCTGATGATGGGTTTCGAGTTCCTCGTCCATCAGGGCTTCGAGCTCGTGGGCGTTTTCGGTGCCGAGCGTAATCATGCGCAGGTAGTCACACATGAATTCGACCGCGTGGTGGTCGGCGGCAAAAACCGGAAACTGCGAGAAGACGGACGACTCGCCGGGGTTTTCGACATGGGCTTCGAGCGCCAGGTTGCCCTTGCTCTTGGCGAGCTTGAAGAGTGTGTACTGGAGACCGAGAAGTTCGAGGTAGGCGGCCTTGTTGTAGCGCGGCCCGCGGAAGAGGGTGCCGAACATGCCGCCGATGCCTTTCAGCACGGCGGGCGGATTGCCGATGACGAAGGAACCGACGGCGGCGCCAAGAATGATGATTGCTTCAAAAGGCTGAAACAGCACCGCAAGGTGCGCGCCTGAGGCTGCATAGCCGCCGAAGACGCTAATCAAAACAACCAATATGCCCACGATCAGCCGCATCGCGTCCGCTACTTTCCTCTCGGATGACCCCACCAATCACGGGCGCGAAGGCCAACCCCGCCGACATCCTGTCTGAAGGGATTGTTGGCGGGCGGCCGTTAACATCAGGTTTAACCAATTCAATTTGCGCGAAAATCGAGCGTTTTGCGCCGGCTTCGGGTTGCGTGGCGGCACCGGCTTGGCTTAAACCGGCTTTAATGGCTCCGGCGGCGCATGTTCCGGCTGCCGCGATGCAACATGGGGCGGCGAGACAATGAGCGACGACGCGAGAAAATTCCGCAATGCGCTCGGCTGGTTCACGACCGGCGTCGCCGTCATCACGACGCAGGCTGAAGGTCAGGCTCCGATCGGCATAACCGTCAATTCGTTTTCGTCGGTCTCTCTCGATCCGCCGCTGATCCTGTGGAGCCTGGACAAGAAGTCGGACACCGTGGCGGTGTTCGAAAAGGTCAATGTCTTTACGGTCAATGTGCTGCGCGAGGACCATCGCGAGATTTCGACGCGGCTGTCCAGACAGGGCGACCATTGTCTTGACGGGCTGGCGACGCGCGTCGGCGCAAACGGCCTTCCGGCTATCGAGGAAGCGTTGGCGCATTTCGAGTGCGAGGTTTACGCGCGTCACGATGCGGGCGATCACATCATTCTGCTCGGGCGTGTGACGCATTACGAATATGCCGAGGACGGCCGGCCGCTGCTCTATCACCGCGGCGGGTATCAGGGATTGGCTTCGGGCGCGCCCTGAGCTTCATCGGTTGGGAGGGCCGCGGTTTCCTTGGCGCGGTCTTCAGCGTCCATCGCGGCGAGATTGTCGCGCATCAGCGTTATGCCTTCGAGCATCGCCAGATAGTTGTTGTGATCGATGCCATTCGTCGCGCGGCGGTGGATGCTGGCATAGGTGTCCATGCCCTGATGCTTCACCGAGTGCATCAATTCGCTGAGATAGATGCATTTCGCGCGGCGGTCGGTTGGATGAGAACGGCGTTCGATCAGCCCCAGGGCTTCCAGCTCGCTCACATAGATGCCGATTGAGACCTTGTGGATCTGCATCGCATTGGCAAGTTCGGTCTGTGTTTGACCGTCCCTGATAAGAAGTTCGGTGAGCAGGCGTGTCTGATTGCGTGTGAGGCGGCTGCGGCGGTCGTAGACCGCGCTCATCAGCGTTCCGATTTCCATCAACAGATTGAGCAGATATTGCGGAGAAAACCGTTCGTCCGCGTTGCCGGGCGGTGTGCCGCCATTGGAATCGGACTGCTTCGCTCTGGCCATCTTCAACTTCCTCCGCGGTCAGCGCATCGGCTCCGGCCCGCCGACGCAGTCGATGCTTGCCGACTTGACGTCCGACCGCTCCGGGTGGTTTCGTAATGCTAATTTACTAAAAATATGCCCGGCGGTCATTGAATTTCCGCACGTTCGGGCGAGGGTGAGGATCAAAGGTTTCGAAAATGGCGGGGCAGCTCCGGGCGACCGGCAGCGCCGGGGCGCTATTGGGATGGAGCGGACAGCGTGACGGTGGCGTTGATAGCGGAAGAACGGGAGCAGTTCGCGGCGCCGGTTTCGCGGATGAACCGTCCTTTGGCGATCTCCGTTCTTTTTCATATTGCTTTGATTTTGCTTGTTCTTTTTCGTCTGGCGGCGATGGGTGGGCCGGGACCGGGCGGCGGCGACGGAATGAAATATCAGCGCGCGGCGGGAGCGGGGCACGACCGCTTGGCCGCGTCCGGCGTTATTACGGCTGAGCTTGTGCGGGCGCCAAAGCCCATGCCGGTCGAGAAAAAGGCCGAGGAAAAGCCCAAGCCGGTCGAAAAACCCAAGCTGGAGCCGGCGCCGAATCCCAAGGCGGAGATCAAGCTGAAGCCCAAGAAGGCCAAGCCCATCGAGAAGAAGGAGCAGCCGGCCGAAGAGAAGCCCGCGGAACCGGCGCCGCCCGCACAGCAATTGACGCTGGAGGAGGAACTGGCAGGCGTCGGCAAGGGCGTGCAGGGCGGCAAGGGCCAGGGCGACGGCGGCAATGCGCCCGAGACGATTCTCAACCACAAGGGCACGCTGATGCTCGGCGGGGAAATGACCTCGCGGCTGTCGGGGAAGACATTCCACCTCGAAATGGGCCGGGTCGACCTGCAAGGCGGCAACCGGCTGATCAACACGGTGATTACGCTGCATCCGGACGGGACCAGCGACGTGACGCTGACGCACTACTACTTTCAGACCTATCACGAGCAATATTCGTCGACGCGTGACGAAAGCGGCACGGGACATTGGTGGATCGAGGGCAACCGCTGGTGCCACCAGTCGCCGATCATCAACTACAACACCAAGGACTGCTACGACCTGGCGAGTGAGGGGCCGGAGGTGCGGCTCTATTATGCGCCGTGCGGCGCCGACGCTTCCCAGCTCTGCAAGACGGGGCGGCTGGCGGGCGTCGGCGAAGTCAAATAAATCCGCTTACGGATTGTTTTCCCGCCTTTTGCGGTCCCGTTCGCCGACTGATATGACTTGCGCATCCGAATTCAGGCAAAGAGGCGGGTATGGCGGCGAAGGTGGCGTTTCTCGGGCTCGGCGTTATGGGCTATCCGATGGCCGGGCATCTCAGGAAAGCCGGTCACGAGGTCACGGTCTATAACCGGACGGCGGCGAAGGCGGAGGCCTGGGCGCGCGAGCATGGCGGCCGGACGGCGGCGACGCCGAAGGATGCCGTAGCGGGCGCTGCATTCGTGTTCGCCTGCGTCGGCAATGATGACGACATCCGGGCTGTAACGCTTGGCGAGAGCGGCGCCTTTGCCGGGATGGCGCGGGGCGCGGTCTTTGTCGATCATACGACGGCGTCCGCCTCGGCGGCGCGCGAACTCGATGCGGCGGCGCGCGCTCGCGGTCTCGGCTTCGTCGATGCGCCGGTGTCGGGCGGACAGGCGGGCGCGGAGAAGGGCATTCTCACCGTCATGGCAGGCGGCGATGAGGCGGCCTATGCGGCTGCGGAGCCAATCGTGGCGGCCTATGCGCGCGCGGTCAGGCGCATGGGACCGGCGGGCGCCGGGCAGCTCACCAAGATGGTCAACCAGATCTGCATTGCGGGGCTTGTCGAGGCGCTGTCGGAAGGCATTCACTTCGCGGCGAAGGCGGGGCTCGA
>DASVNC010000209.1:0-3903 GCA_036384055.1 Parvibaculum sp. | reverse complement strand
CCGTCCATGCGGCGAGGCGGTCGAGCGCGGCGGCGGCGAAGGCGAAGAAATGTCGGAAGGACATGACCCAGCCGACGCGGCCCGAAATCAGACCCGACTTCTGCGCCCGCTTCAGATAGCCAAGCGAAGCACGGCGTTGTTCGCCGCCGGTCAGGAAGAAGAAGAGTACGACGGGCGACATGACGGCGAGACAAACATTGCGCCCGAAGAGCTTGAAAACCATCGCGAGCAGCCAGAGGCCGAGCCTGCTGCCGCGCTCGCCCATGCTGGCCCAATGCTGCGGCGCGGCGCGCTGAGGTTCGGCCTTGCGCGCGACAAGCCATCCGGGCGCGCGCCGCAGCATGCCGAAGAAGAGCCGCGCATGCATGACCGATATTTCGACATTGTCGCGCCACAACTGGAAGTTTGAATGATTGCCGGGCGGATAGGTGACGTTGACGGGCACGGCAACGACGGGCACGCCGCTCCAGTTCAACCGCACCAGGATCTCGGTGTCGAAGCCCATGCGCTTGGCAACATCGGCCGACCGCGCGACCTCAAGCGTGCGCGCCACGGGATAGACGCGAAAGCCGCACATGCTGTCGATCACATGGGGCGTCAACGTATTGATCGACACCCAGACATGCGTAATCCACCGGCCGATGCGTCGTCCGAGCGGCATGGTGTCGTCATAGACCGGTGCGCCGGTCACGAGCGCTTCCGGTTGTTCTTGCGCGCGCGCCAGCATCTCACCGACGCTTGAAAGATCGTGCTGGCCGTCGGCATCGATCTGGACCGCATGAGTGAACCCGCGCAACGCGGCAAGCTCCAGCCCCGCGAGCACGGCCGCACCTTTGCCGCCATTGACCGGTTCGCGTTTCAGCTCGACGTCCGGATGAGCCGCGCAAATGGCCGCGATGCGCGAAGCGGTCGCCGCGTCATTGCCGTCATCGACAACGATGACAGGAAGCCCCCGCGCGCGCAGTGCCCCGACAATCGCGTCGAGCGCGTCGACGTGACGATAGGTCGGGACAAGCGCGCAGGGATTAAAACTCATGCGCCGCCGCCTTTGAGCGCGCCGCTCGCCATCACCTCGTCGCCTTGCGCATAGCGGAAATCGACGCGGCCGCCGCCCTTTCGTTCCAGCACCAGCGTCACTCTGTCGCCCGGTTGCATGACATGACGGAATTTAACCCGCGACATCTCGCGTCCCGTCACCGCCACGCCCCAGACGTCCTCTGCCATGAGCGCCGCGATGTGAAGCTGCGCGACACCCGGCAAGATGGGCTGCGCCGGAAAATGCCCGTCAAACCAGCGAAGTTCCGGATCGAGTTCAAGATCGAAGCGAGCTTCGGCCTCGCCGACGGCGCTGTCGAGGACGGTCGGCATCTCCGGCGAAACACGCATGAAAAGCTCCCTCAGATCGGCAACGGTCCGCTTGCCCTGCGCGTTCTCCGGAAGACGCGGAACAAAGCGCCAGAACCGCGGTCGCTCCATCGGCTCCAACCGGTCGGCCAAGGCTTGCCTGACGCTCCGGGAATATCGGAAGCGGCCCATGACGGAAAGCTGCCTTTCCGCCTCGGGCTCAAGAACGACAACAGCGCCGAGCGCGCCGTTCCGCTCCGGAAGATCGACGGCGGCGGCATCGGCGACGGAGTCCAGATCGCGCAACGCCTGCTCGACACGCGGCAGCGAAACGCGCTTGCCTTCGATCTTGACGATCCTGTCAAGGCGGGGCTTCAGCGCGAAGCGCCCGTCAGGCACCGCCTCCATCTGGTCGCCCATGACAAAAAAGCCGTCAATGCCCGTGAAAGGTGAACGCACCGTGAGCGCGCCATCGGCGTCCGGCCTGATCTCAACGCCGGGCAACGGCATCCACAAGGCGGCGGCTGTTTCCTGCCTGCGCCAGGCGACACCCCCTGTTTCGGTGCTGCCGAGCACTTCGACCGGATGGGAACCGAGCGCCAGGGCGGCGCTTTGTGCTGCGTCGAACGAAAGGAGGCCGCCCGATGAAAAAACGATCGAAGGCCGGTGTGGAAAGGTAAGCCCCTCCGGAATGCGGCCGAGATGGGCAGGGCTTGCAATGAGCGCGCTGCCCGCCTTCAGACGATGCGCAACAGCCTCCCAGGTTTCCTGACGTCCGCCCACGATGAGTGCGCCTGCCCAGAGCGGCCAGAGAATACGAAACAGAAGCCCGTAAATATGTTGATGCGAAACGGTGCCGACGACCGGCCCTTCCGGCGCGCCCCAGAGATCGAGCTGCACGCGAATCTCAGCGAGAAGCTGCTCCAGTGTTTTCTCGCAAGGTTTCGGCTCGCCGGTCGAGCCCGACGTAAAGAAGGAGATGCGGCTGGCGGGATCTGGCGGGATGAAATCTGCGAGCCGACCAGTCTCTGCCGGTTCGGCCGAGATGATGATCGCGCCGTCCGAGAGCCCCGGCACATCGGTGGCGACCGACGGCCCCGTGGCGCCGATTTCGCGCAGAAACCCCGGCGCCGCATGACCCGGCAACCTCACCTCCCGGCCCGCCGCCAGCGCGCCCAGAAGCCCGGCCAGAAAATTTCCGGCATCTTCGCAATAGAGAAAAACCGGCGATGCGGCACCCGCGAGCAACGCACGCAGCCTGCTGCTTTCAACGCAAATGTCGCGCGCAGTGAGAACGGCAAAATCGCGTGAGACGACGGGATGTTCGCCCCGCCCATCACGCAAAACATGCCATGCGTCCGGGTTCATGTCGCGGCGTTCCGGGCGCGCACGATCCTGCGGACGACGAATTCGACGGCAAAGAGGCTTCCAGCCAACGCGTAGGAAATACCGCCGTTATAAACGCCCCATAAGAACCAGCTTCCATGAAGCGTCGTCCAGAGCGCAATGCCGCCATTGACGATGAAGAAGCAAACCCACGCCCATGTGACCTTGCGCGTATAGGCGACGCCGTGGGCGTCAAGATCTGGCTCGGCGATACGCGCGAAACGCTCGATCATGCTTGGCGGCTTCCACAGCGTCAGCGCGAAAGCGAGCAGCATCGTCGCATTCATGAAAACCGGATAGAGCTTTGCCGCAAGTTCGGCATTAAAGGCGCTGACCGCGACCTCGGCCACCGCGACGGCCAGAAGGCAGAGCGTCATCGCCAGGGGCGAAGCCGATGCGCCGGGCCGCACAACGCGAAGGAGGAGAATGGCGACAAGACAGACGATGATGGGCCAAGGCCCGATCCAGCGCATGCCGATGGCGGCAGCGGCCGGGAAGAGCACCGATGCGGCGGCAAAACCCGCCGCCCAGGGATCAAGCCGCCTGGCCGAGGAGTTCATGGACCTGATCGATGACATCACTCACTGTCCGAACGGTTCGGAACTGCTCCGCTGAAACTTTCCGGCCGGTGAATTCCTGCAACTTCAAAATGAGATCGACGGCATCGATGCTGTCCAGATCGAGATCGTCGGCAAGCTGGGCATCGAGCGAAATCCGCTCGGGGGGAATTTCAAACAGCTCGGTCAGAAACTCTCTCAGCTTGTCGTAAATTTCATCGTGGGTCATGTCGCCTGCTCCATCTGACGGGAGACAAACTGCGCCAACGCACGCACGCTGGAGAAATAGCTTGAGAGATTTTCATCCTGCGTATCGATCTTGACGCCGAACGTCTTCTGCAGTTCGACACCGATCTCCAGCGCGTCAATGCTGTCGAGCCCGAGCCCCTCGCCGAAAAGAGCTTCCTCCGGGTCGATGTCGGCCGCGGAAATATCTTCCAGATTGAGGGTCTCGATGATGAGACGCCTGATCCGGTCTTCAAGTGCGTCCATCAGCCAATCCCCCCATGAGAAGGCCGCCCAGATGCGCGTTGAGACGACGAGCGGCTATCGAGGGACTAGAGTTACCCATAAAACTCTCAGTTTCAATAAGACCCTTCACCTCGATGGTGAATCG
>DASVNC010000208.1:0-1571 GCA_036384055.1 Parvibaculum sp. | reverse complement strand
CGCCCTCGACGCGCGCGGCGAGCTCGACCCGCTGCTGGCGGCCTGACCGCCCCGGCGCATGACCGTGGGAGGCGAGCGGCCGGCCGCCACGCGCTCGCCGCCTTGCCGACAGGCTCCCGAACACCCATCTGCCCGACAGGCGCGATTGGTCGCCTTGCTGAAACGCCATGATCCGTTACGCCCTGATCTGCGACAACGCCCACGCCTTCGAAAGCTGGTTCTCGACCTCCGCAGGCTTCGAGGACCAGGCGAAGCGCGGGCTCGTCACCTGCCCGGTCTGCAACAGCGCCAGGGTCGAGCGCGCCATCATGGCGCCGAACGTCGCCCGTACCGATCTCGGCCCTAAGGCGCCCGCGGCCGCGCCTTCCGCACCTGCGCCAGCCCCTGCCCCTGTCGCGCTGATGAGCGAAAAGGAGAAGGCTTTTCGCGAGATGGTCACGGCGCTGCACCGCCATGTCCGCGACAATGCCGAGCATGTCGGCGAGCGCTTCGCCGAGGAAGCGCTGAAGATCCATCACGGCGAGACGGAAGAGCGCGCCATCTATGGCGAGGCGACGCCGGACGATGCCCGGATGCTGCATGAGGAAGGCGTCGAATTCCTGCCGCTGCCGCGCCTGCCGGGCTCGGGGAACTGAGACGCTCTTCGCGCCGATCGGGTTGCGAAAACCGTCGCCCGGGACGAGTTCCGGGTTCGAGCAGACGCATCCCGCGGCCGCTGAGGTCGGAGGAACCGCGCCGTCGTCGCGGGCTTGATCCGAGGCACCATGCCGGTGCGCGAGTCGGCAAAGTTCCGAGCTGAATCCCGGCTCTCCGCTTCCTTCCTGCCGGCACGGCACCGCTTCCTTAAGGCGTCTGCAGGCCCTCCGCAGATAAAAATTCACGGCTCGGAGCGTCCGGGTTTTCCGTTGCGAAAGAGGGCGTTAGCTGAGGCTGCCTCGGCGCCTTCCAGTCACCTCGGCCGCCCTCGCACGCACCACCCCTTCCTTCCCGGATTAACTTTCTGTTAAGGAATTCAGGTTTCCTTGCCGGAGATCCCGGTCGCCTTCCCGGCAACCCACGGTCCCGAATTCAGGAGGTTGCCGCATGAAGCGGACCGCGATCGCTGCACTTGGTCTTCGTTCCGGCGGCGTACGCCGACATGGCCGCAAAGCGATCCCGCTTCTGATTTCACTGGCTGCGCCGGTCCTCGGCGCCTGTAGCCTGTCGCCGGTCGAGACGGCCTCGACCGCGGCGCCGGCGGCGAAGGAACCGAGCCAGGCGCGCAAGCGCGCCGTCGCCCTCGCCAAGGCCGATCCCCGCGAAAAGGAATGCCTCGTCCGGGCGATGTATTTCGAGTCGAACCGCTCGAGCGAGGCGGGCCTGCTCGGCGTCGGCACGGTGGTGATGAACCGGGTCGAATCGGCGCGCTATCCCGAGACGATCTGCGGCGTGGTCGGCGCTCCCCGCCAGTTCGCCTCCGGCGTCCTGACGCGCCCGATGACGGAAAAGACGCTGCCGAAGATCGAGGCCATCGCGGACGATATCCTCGACGGGCGCCGTAACGCGGCGGTCGGATCGGCCAAGCATTTCCA
>DASVNC010000207.1:0-3296 GCA_036384055.1 Parvibaculum sp. | reverse complement strand
CTCGCCATCGGCCGGTTCCGTTTCCGCTGGAGCTTTTTCCTGACCATCGCCCTCGTCGGCGGCGCGGGCTACGGCTCATGGTGGGCGTTCGACACGCATCGCTGGCTGATCGATCCGGCGCTCGGCAGCATCACGCTGATCGTCGCCAGCTTCACCTGCGCACTGATGCGCCGCCTGCACGCCGAAGCGCAGACGCGCTTCATCGACGGCCAGTTCGCGCGCCGCCTTTCTTCGTCCGGCCTCGCCAAGATGCACGCCCGGCCGAAACTCATTCAAGCCGAAGGCGCGTTGAAGCCGGTGACGTCGGTCGTTGTCGGTCTGCGCGGCTTCAACATCATCGCCGATCGATATCTCGAAGATCCCAAGGCCTATGCCGACATTCTGAACCGCTTCTTCTCGCCAATGACGAAGATCGTGCAGGATCGCAACGGCATGGTCGACCGGACTGTCGGCGACACGCTTTATGCCGTGTGGAACGCGCCCTTCGATGTCAGCGATCACGCCTCCAAGGGCTGCGACGCGGCCTTGCGCATGGTCGAGAACCTCGAAGCACTGAACGAATTTCTCGAAGAAGACGCCCGCCGTCAGCATCTGAGCCACGTCCCGCTCAGCCTTTCCATCGGCATCGACAGCGGCATGGCCATCACCGGCAACATGGGCGCGATCCTGCGCTTCGACTATGGCGTGCTGGGCGAACCCGTCAGCTTCGGGGCCCATCTCCAGCGCAACGCACGCAATTACGGTCCCGCGATCATCGTCGGCGAAGGCACGCAGCGCCTGGTCGGCGACCGCTATGCCTTGCTCGAAATCGATCTGATCTCGACCCCGCGCCATCCGGAAGGCCGCCGCGTTTACGCGCTGCTCGGCGATCCGATCATGCGCGCCAATCCGAAGTTCCGCGCGCTGCAGGAAGCGCACGCGCTGATCTTCTCGGCTTACCGCAAGCAGCGCTGGGCGGACGCGCGCGCCGCCATCGCCGAATGCCGCAAGCTGAACGGCGCCATTCCGACACTCTACGACTTCTACGAGAACCGGATCGCGCAATATGAGGCGAATTCGCCGGGCGAACACTGGAACGGCTCCTGGTTCGCGGGCCGGATCTAGAAGCCATCACCGCCCACCGCGCGGCGATTGCAGGCGGATGTCTCTTCGGCTATTGAGATTCAGATGGATGGCGCGGACGAGGTCGGCCGCGCCTCACGCCCGAGAGCCTCATGCCTGAATTTTCCGTCGATACCGAAAAATGGCCCATCGCAGGCGCCTTCACCATTTCGCGCGGAAGCAAAACCGAAGCGGAAGTCGTGGTGGCGACGCTGCGCGCCGACGGCTTCATCGGCCGCGGCGAATGCGTGCCTTACGGCCGTTATGGCGAAACGGTGAAAGACGTGATGGCGCAGCTTCGCGCCTTCGGCGAGCAGGTCGCCGACGGCATGACGCGCGAAGATCTGCAACGCGCCATGCCGCGCGGCGCGGCGCGCAACGCACTCGACTGCGCGCTCTGGGATCTTGAGGCAAAACAGGCGGGCGTGCCGGTCTGGAAACTTGCAAACCTCGCCGAGCCGAAGCCGCTCGTCACCGCCTATACGTTGAGCCTCGGCGAACCCGCCGCCATGCGCGAGGCGGCGATGAAGGCCGCAGCCCGGCCGCTGCTGAAATTGAAACTCGGCGGCAGCGGCGACGACATCGCCCGCGTCGCCGCCGTGCGCGAGGGCGCGCCCGGCGCGAGGCTGATCGTCGATGCCAATGAGGGCTGGAAGCCTGCCGACGTCGTGCCGCTGGCGACCGAGCTCTCAAAACTCGGCGTCGCCCTGATCGAACAGCCTTTGCCCGCCAAAGATGACGAAGCGCTGCGCGGCATCGCCTCGCCCGTCCCCTTCTGCGCCGACGAAAGCGCCCACGGCGTCGAAGGCATGACGCGGCTGGCCGGGCTCTATCAATATGTGAACGTGAAACTCGACAAGACCGGCGGCTTGACCGAAGCACTGTCGGTGCTGCGCTGCGCGAGGCGGCGCGACCTGAAAGTCATGGTCGGCTGCATGGTCGCAACATCGCTCGCCACGGCGCCCGCCGTGCTGATCGCGCAAGGCGCCGAGTTTGTCGATCTCGACGGGCCGCTGCTGCTGGCCAAGGACCGCGAACACGGCATCGTGTACGAGGGCAGCACCATGATGCCGCCCTCGCGCGACCTGTGGGGCTGACGCCTCAGGCGATATTCAGGACGATCTTGCCGAAATGCGACGCGCCGGCCATCAGGCGAAATGCGTCGGGCGTCTCCTCGATCGAGAAACGCTTGTCGATGACCGGATGAATGTCGTTCGCCTCGATGGCGCGGAACATATCCTCGACCATCTCGCGGCTGCCGACGGTGACGCCGCTGATCTTGACGTTCTGCGAAAAGATCGCCGCGACGTTGACGTCCTTCGTCATGCCGGACAGCAGGCCGATGACGGCGACATGGCCGCCGAGCCGCACCGCCATAATCGAGCGCGGGAAGGTATCGGCGCCGCCGACCTCAACCACATGATCGACGCCGCGCCCGCCGGTGAGTTTACGCGCTTCCTTCTCCCAGTCCGGCGTCTTTTTGTAGTTGATGAACATATCGGCGCCGAGCCCGCGGGCGCGCTCGAGCTTCTCGTCGGATGACGAGGTGACGATGACGCGCGCGCCGGCCATCTTGGCAAATTGCAGGGCGAAAATCGAAACGCCGCCCGTGCCCTGCACCAGCACCGTGTCGCCCGCCTTCAGACCGCCTTCGACAAAAAGACCGCGCCAGGCGGTGAGCGCCGCGCAAGGAAGCGTCGCCACTTCCTCATGGCTGAGATTTTTCGGCGCAATGGTGACGCCTTCGGCGCTCACCTTCAGATAGTCCGACGCGCAACCGTCATAAGGTCCGCCGAGCGCGGGCAGAACCTCCGGCCGCGGCGCGCCCGAAATCCAATGCGGAAAGAAACTCGGCGCCACCTTGTCGCCCACCTTGACGCGCGTCACGCCCGCACCGACTTCGACGATTTCGCCCGAGCCGTCCGACAGCGGCACCAGCGGCAGCCGCCCGCCTATGTAGCTCACCGTGGCGAGATCGCGATAATTGAGCGACGCGGCCTTGAGGCGGACGACAACTTCGCCGGGGCCCGCCTTCGGCAGCTCGCGTTCGACGAGCTTCAGATTTTCGATGCCGACGGCGTTCTGCAATTCGACCGCGCGCATGGGAATTCCCTCCGGTTCTTGAGTTTGTTGCCTCAATAACCGGCAAGACCATGCGGCTTGTCAATCGAACCGATTTGACGTCGCGTTCAGCG
>DASVNC010000206.1:0-7716 GCA_036384055.1 Parvibaculum sp. | reverse complement strand
ACGTCGCCGGTCTCGTCCGCGATCTTGCCGACGATCTTTCCGAGATGGATGAGGCGCTGTCGCTGAAGGAACGCCTCGAAGATGTCTGCGGCACCATCGCCTGTCACGGCTCGGTGCGCGCCGGCAGGCGTCTCACCGCCGAGGAGATGAACGCGCTCCTGCGCGAAATGGAAGTCACGCCCCATTCCGGCCAGTGCAACCACGGCCGCCCGACCTATGTCGAGCTGAAGCTGACGGATATCGAGAGATTGTTCGGGCGCCGGTAGCCGTATCCCCCTCACCCAACCCTCTCCCCTCGGGGAGAGGGTTGGGTGAGGGGGAGAAAAACGGCTCTATCGCACAAGCCCTTCCAGAAACGCCGTCAGATCGTCGGTCGCATGATGCACATGCGCGGCGTCGCCGCCCTCATGCGAAAGCCGCTGATAGCGCTCCGGCCCCGCCTCGCCCGCGGGCCTGACCCAGACCGTCTTCATGCCGAGCGCGTGCGGCACGGCAAGATTGCGCGGAATGTCCTCGAACATGGCGGCGCGTTCGGGCTGGATGCCGCTCGCTGCGATGAAACGCTCATAGGCTTCGCGCGCCGGTTTTGGCGCATAGCCCGTCGTCACGATGTCGTGAATGCCGTGAAAAGCGTCGGCGATGCCGAGCCGCCGGATGACATTCTCGGCATGGGCGACCGAGCCATTGGTGAAAATGAGCTTCGTGCCGGAAAGCGCCGCAATCGCTGCGCCGAGCGCCGGGTTGGGCGGAACGGCGCTGACGTCGATGTCATGCACGAAAGCCAGAAAGCGCCCGGGCTCGAGCCCATGCACCGCCATCAGCCCGGCCAATGTCGTTCCGTGCTCGACATAGAAATCCTTCTGCACGCGCCTGGCTTCCTCGGCATCGACGCCGAGGAAATCGGCGATGAACGCCGTCATGCGCTCGTCGATGCGACCGAAGAGATCGCAGGCCGGCGGATAGAGCGTGTTGTCGAGGTCGAACACCCAATGCTCGACATGATCGAAGGCGCGCGCAGGGTCCGCCGCACCATCCGGAATTAACGAAGAATTTGTCTTGATGGTCATGAGACGGAGAACGTCGACGAGGTTTACGAAATACTTTAACGACACATTAAGCCCGGACCGGAACACTGGCTACAGGAGACGGCATGGGCATGAACTTCCTGAGAAAACTCTTCGCACGCGAGGCGCTGCCCGAACGGCTGCGCTATGAGGACGCGCGTGCGGCGCTTGAAAGCCAGTCGCTCAATCTGAAGCGCGAACTCGCCGCCCGGCACGACGCGCCGCCCGAGACGCTCTACTATCTCGCCGGCGACACCGACCCCGAAGTGCGCGCGCTGGTCGCCGCCAATCCCTCGACGCCGCATCAGGCGAACGTCCTTCTACAGCGCGACCGCGAAGGCGACGTGCGCGCGGAGCTGGCGCGCAAGATCGGCCGCATCGTGCCGGACATGCCGGCAAACGAGCTGAGCGAAGTGCGCGACCGGGTGATGGATCTGCTCGAGAAGCTGGCTCGGGACGAGCTGGCGCGGGTCCGCCGGATCGTCGCGGAGGAAATCAAGTCCTGTCCCAACCTGCCCAGGCGCATCGCGCTGGCGCTGGCGCGCGACGCCGAGATCGTCGTCTGCGGCCCGGTTCTGGAATATTCGCCGCTTTTGTCCGACGAAGACCTCCTTGAAATCGTCGCGACGACGCGCGTGCAGGGCGCGCTCGAAGCCGTCGCCCGCCGCCGCAATGTCAGCGGCGCCGTCTCGGACGCCATTTTCGCCACGCTCGAAATTCCGGCCATCGCCCAGCTTCTCGCCAATCCCAGCGCCCAGATCCGCGAGGAGACGCTGGACAAGATCATTTCCGAAGCCGCCTCGATCGAAGCCTGGCACTTGCCGCTGGTCATGCGCCCGGCGCTGTCGCTGCGCGCGGTCCGCCGCATCGCGGTTTTCGTCTCCCGCGCGCTGATCGAGGAACTCGGCCGGCACCGCGAACTCGACGCCGAAACCGCGGCCTACCTGAAGACGCGAACGCAGGCGCGCATCGAACAGGAAGGCGAAACCGCCGGCACGACGCCCGACGCCGCCCTCGCCAATATCAAGAAGGCTTTTGCATCGGGTCAGCTCAACGACGACCTGATCGCCAAGGCGGCCTCGCTCCAGCAAAAGGCCGCGGTCTCGCTGGCCCTGTCGCTGAAAAGCGGCGTCGCCGAGCCGGTCGTCGTCCGCATCATCGAGGCAAAAAGCGGCAAGGGCCTGACGGCGCTCTGCTGGAAGGCGGGGCTCGCCATGCGCACGGCGCTCGCCATCCAGATTTTCATCGCCAACGTGCCGCCCGATACCCGCGTCTTGCCGCGCGGCGGCATCGACTATCCGATGGAAGAGGGCGAGATGCGCTGGCATCTCAACTATTTCGGGATCGCCACCGCCGATTGAACTATTCGAGCGGCACGTCGTAAAGCGGCTTGCCGCCCGTGTCGACGCGCATGAACCGGCGCTCGTCATAGCCGCGCGTGCCGCAGGCATCGCGGCCCCTGATTTCAAAACGCGTCGTCTTGGTGCAGAAAGCGTCCGACCCCGACCAGACGAGCGGCCTGCCGCCCTGCTTGGCGACCCCGCCCTTGTCGTCGGCCGCCTCGGCATAGACGTAATAGGGATGGGCGCCGAGCTTTCCCTTGATCGCCTTGACGCATTGGCCGGGCTCGACGCGGATCCAGCCGCTCGACATGTCCTGGTCCTCCGCCGTGAAACCGACGGCGCCCCAGACGAGAAAGCGTGTCCTGTTGCAGAGGTTGAGGCCGGTCTTGGCCTCTTCGCGCGCCGCGCCGTCGATCAGGGCGGTGAGGAGTTCCGTGTCGATCGTTCCGTTCGCGTCGCGCCCGATCGATCGCTGGAACGCCATGACCGAGCGCAGCGTATTCTTGGCGGCGATGCCGTCGATCTTCGGCACATGGAAGCCGTTGTCGCGCAGCAGCCGCTGAGCGCCGGCCACTTCCGCGTCTTCGAGCGAAAAGCCGCGCGGCTCGCCGAAGGTCGTCGTCCAGTCCGCGCCCGCCTTCACGGCGACGCGGATGAATTCGCTCGCCTCATAGCCGCGCAAGGGGCAGTTCTCGCGGCCGACGATGGAGAAAGGTTTCGGCAGGGTGCAGAAGCGTTCCGCGCCCGAAAAATATTTGGTCGCGCCCTGATGCGCATCGATCGAGCGGGCGAAGACGAAATAGTCGGCGGTCTGCACCGGCCCCGCAAGCGCCGAGGCGCAGCTGCCCGGCAGCACCTGAACCCAGCCCTGCGAGCGCCAGTCGATATCGGCCTTGACGCCGATGGCGCCTTCGAGGACGTAGCTCGTTGCGTTGCAGAACTTGTAATCGGCGTGAGCGGCGGCGGGGTGAAGGAAGAGAGCCGCGATCAGGGCGAACGCGGCAGCGAACTTGCCGCCGCCGGTCACGCCGTCGCGCTCTTCTGGATCAGCGTGCCCGCGCCATGTTCGGTGAAGAGTTCGAGCAGCACCGCATGCCGCACGCGCCCGTCGAGAATGACGACCGCCTCGACGCCGCCATCGACCGCATCGAGACAGGTTTCGACCTTGGGGATCATGCCGCCCGAGATCGTCCCGTCCTTCATCAGCGCCTTGGCTTCCGCGACCGTCAGCTCCTCGATGAGCGCGCCCGATTTGTCGAGGACGCCGCGCACATCCGTGAGCAGCAAAAGCCGTGTCGCCCCCATCGCGGCCGCAATGGCGCCCGCCGCCGTGTCGGCATTGATGTTGTAGGTGTCGCCATTGGGTGCGACGCCGACCGGCGCGATCACCGGAATGATGTCGGAGCGGAGAATGGTGTTCAGGATTTCCGGATTGATCTTCGCAGGCTCGCCGACGAAACCGAGATCGAGAATTTTCTCGATGTTCGATTCCGGATCGTGAATCTTCTGCTCGACCTTTTTGGCGATGATGAGATTGCCGTCCTTGCCGCACAAGCCGACGGCGCGTCCGCCCGCCCGGTTGAGCAGCGAGACGAGCCCTTTGTTGATCGAACCGGCCAGCACCATTTCGACGATCTCGACCGTCGCCTTGTCGGTGATCCGAAGCCCGCCGGAGAATTCGCTCTTGATGCCGAGCCGGGTCAGCATGGCGCCGATCTGCGGCCCGCCGCCATGCACCACGATGGGATTGATGCCCGATTGCTTCAGCATCACGATGTCGCGGGCGAATTCGAGGCCGAGCGCCTCGTCGCCCATCGCATGGCCGCCATATTTCACGACGACGGTGCACTTGTCGTAACGCTGCATGAAGGGCAGGGCCTCGGACAGCACGCGCGCGCGCTCCGCGTCCTGGGCGTCGCCCGCCGGATTATGCGTGTGAAGGTCAGCCATGAAGTCCCCGCTAATCTCTCTGCGGTTTATAGCCGATGGACTTTAAATCGGCCAGCGCGGCAATCTCGGCCCGAAGCTCGGCCACGCCGCCGCCTTCGACCGACGAGGTGGCGATGACGCGCGGATGCGCCGCGACATGGCGGCGAACGCCGAGGCGGACTTCCTCGATGCGGGGTTCGACCTCGCTCGGCTTCAGCTTGTCGGTCTTGGTCAGCACGATCTGATAGGAAACGGCCGCCTCGTCGAGCAGCTTCATGACTTCGTGGTCGTTCTCCTTCAGCCCGTGGCGGGCGTCGATGAGGACGAGCACGCGGCGAAGCTCGACCCGGCCCCTGAGATAGGCCATCACGAGTTCGGTCCAGAGCGCGACGCGGGCTTTCGTTTCACGCGCATAGCCATAGCCCGGCAGATCGACCAGTGTCAGCGCCGGATGGGCCTTGGGGCCGAGGACGAAGAAGTTGAGCTCCTGCGTCCGGCCCGGCGTGTTCGAGGTGCGCGCCAGCGTCCGCCGCCCGGTCAGCGCGTTGACGAGGCTCGACTTGCCGACATTGGAGCGGCCGGCGAAGGCGATTTCAGGGGCGCCCGCGGGCGGCAGGTTTTCAATCGAGGTCGCGCCGCGCAGGAAGTCGCAGGTCTGCGTGAAGAGCCAGCGCCCGGCTTCGATGTCGGCCGTGGCGAGACCCTTGCCTTCAAGGCTCCCCTTGTCGATCTTGCTCGCGGTCTCGTCGGGCGTTTCTCGCGTCATCGCGTCAGGACTTGTCGCCGCCGGCACTTTTGCCGGCGAAGAGCCGCTCAAGGCCGAGATTGCTGAAAATCTCGATCTTGACGCCCTGCCGCTTCATGATGACGCCCTGCTGCAAGGCCGACAGCGTGTTGTTCCACGCCCAGTAGATGACGAGACCGGCCGGGAAGCTCGCCAGCATGAAGGTGAAGATCACCGGCATCCACATGAAGATCTGCTGCTGAACGGGATCGGCGGGCGCGGGGTTCATGCGCTGCGTCACGAACATCGTGAAGCCCATGATGATCGCCCAGGCGCCGATCATCAGGAAGGCCGGCGGCGCCCAGGGAATGAGGCCGAAGAGATTGAAGATCGTCGTCGGATCGGGCGCGGAGAGATCGTGGATCCAGCCGAAGAACGGCGCATGCCGCATTTCGATGGTGACGAAGAGCACCTTGTAGAGCGAGAAGAACACCGGAATCTGGATCACCACCGGCAGGCAGCCCGCGATCGGGTTCACCTTCTCGCGGCGATAAAGCTCCATGATCTCCTGCTGCTGTTTCGCCTTGTCGTCGGCGAAGCGTTCGCGCAAGGCTTCCATCTGCGGCTGCAGCTTCTTCATCTTGCTCATGGACTCGTAGGAACGGTTGGCGAGCGGGAAGAAGGCGAGCTTGATCAAGAGCGTCATGATGAGAATGGCGATGCCGAAATTGCCCGTCTCATGCGCGATGAGATCGATGCCCTTGAACACCGGCTGCGTCAGGAACCAGAACCAGCCCCAGTCGATCAGCAGGTTGAACTTGTAGATGCCTTCATCCTTGTAGCGGTCGATGACCTTCGAGACCTTGGCGCCGGCGAACATGCGGTTCGCCGTCGTCGCGCTTGAATTGGGCGCGATGGTCGTCGCCTCGTAGCGGAAATCGGCCTGGAAGGTTTCATGCGCCGGGTTCGGATCGGCGCTGAACTGCGCGACGAAGTTGCGGCCCTTTTGCGGAACGAGCGCCGAGGCCCAGTATTTGTCGGTGATGCCGAGCCAGCCTTCGCTGTCGGTGACGCTCTTGGGTCCGTCTTTCTCGGCGGCGGCATATTTGATCGCCACTTCGCCGTTATTGGCGAACTCGCCGATGAAGCCCTCATGCAGAATATAAAAGGCTTTCGCTTCCGACTTGCCGGTGCGCGAGATGAGACCGTAAGGGTAGAGCGTCACGGTCGCGGCGGTCTTGTTCTCGACGGTGTCCGACACCGTGAAAAGGAAGTTGTCGTCGAGCGAAATCGTGCGGTGGAAGACGAGGCCCGCGCCGTTGTTCCAGACGAGCGTGACGGGCGTCGCCGGCGTCAGCGTCTGGCCCTTTTCGATCTGCCACTGGGTATTCTCGCCGGGGAGCGCGATGGCCGTGCCCGGCGCCGCGATCCAGCCGAATTCGGCGAAATAGGGTTTGGCCATATGCGTCGGCGAGAAGAGCGTGATCTCGGGGCTCGTCTTGTCGACGGTCTCACGATAATTCTTCAGATGCAGATCGTCGAAGCGCGCGCCCTTGAGCGCAATGGAGCCGTCGAGCTGATCGGAATTGATCGCGACGCGCGGGCTGAGCGCAAGCGCGGCGCCGCGTTCCATCACCGTCGTCGTGATGACGGGACCGCTGGAGGTCTGACCCTCCACCGCCGGGATGCGCGCGCTGCCGCCATCCGCGGCCGTTGCCGCCGCCGCATCCGGCTTCTGGCTTTCGGACTCCTCGGCGATGGCCTTCTGCCGGGCTTTCTCCGCTTCCATGCGCGGGTTCACGTAGAAGTGCTGCCAGCCGATGAACACGACCACCGAAAGCAGGATGGCGATCAGGAAGTTGCGGTTTTCACCCATGGAAACTCTATGTCCTTGCTCTCGGCTCTTTACGCTTCAGCGATGGGCGCGCAGAGGATTTCGTCTCAATGCCGCCGCGCGGCCTGTCCGGGGTTGTGAACGCGGGAAAGCGCGTTGCGCAGATCGTCCAGAAGATCGGGCCAGGCCCGCGTCAGCGTGGCGAGGCGCCCGACAAGGACGTAGTCGTATCCGGCTTTTGCGTGCACGGGAAGGATTTCGCGCGCCGCTTCCCGAAGCCGCCGCCGGGCCCGGTTGCGGATGACCGCGATGCCGACCTTGCGCGTCACCGTGAAGCCGATGCGGGCCGCGTTGTCGTCGCCGCGCGGGAGCGCCTGCAGCACGAGGCCGGGCGCCGCCCATTTGACGGCGCGCGCCGCGGCAAGAAACTCCCGCCGCTTCCGCAATCTGGCGATCTCGGTGCGTGGGTTCGGTATGGACATATGGAAAGTCCGCGTCCGTTTGGCCGGGAGCTCGCGCGTCGAAAGCCTGCGCGGCCCGCCTCGACCCGGAACGGGTTCAGGCGGACAGGCGCTTGCGGCCGCGAGCCCGGCGGGCGGCGAGCACCTTGCGGCCGCCGACGGTGGCCATGCGCGCCCGGAAACCGTGGCGGTGCTTGCGGACGAGCTTGCTCGGTTGATAGGTCCGTTTCACGTCTCTTCTCCGGCGGGTCCGGCCCGAGCGGAAACCCGATGTCGGGACCGCTCACAAAGGGCCTGGAATGCAAGAGCCGTCGGCGTTGCCGCCTGACGGCCATCTGGCGGGGTGTATAGTCGATCTTGC
>DASVNC010000205.1:0-4365 GCA_036384055.1 Parvibaculum sp. | reverse complement strand
GGGCTTTCATGCCTGCGAGACGGCGGTGATGACGCATGGCGGCATGGGCTATGCCAAGGAGTTCCATGTCGAACGCTATATGCGCGAAATCATGATCGCCCGCATCGCGCCGGTCAGCCGCGAGCTGATCCTCTCATTCATCGCCGAGCGCGTGCTCGGCCTGCCGAAGTCTTATTGATTGAATCGCACTTGCATCCTGTACCTAGGTGCGGTACATGGGTACAAACAGGGGGCGCGTTTGATCCGGAGTTTCAGGGACAATTGGCTTCGCGATTTTTTCGAACATGACAAGGGAAGCAAGAAGGTTCCCGCGGATATCGAGGGCCGATTGTTCAGGAAGCTTCAGATGATTGACGATGCGGCGTCGGACCAGGATTTGAGAGTGCCGCCGAGCAATCATTTTGAAAAACTGAGCGGGAACCTCGATGGCCGGCACTCCATCCGGGTCAACGATCAATGGCGCCTGATTTTCGAATGGGACGGATCACGTGGGGAGGCTGCGAGCCTCTATCTCGATAAGCATGAATATCGGTGAGGTACGGCTATGCGCATGACGAAAGAAAGCCGGTGAGCGTGGGCGAAATTCTCGTGGAGGAATTCATGGCCCCGCATGACATCACGCAAGGCGAACTGGCTGAACGGATGGGAGTGCTCCGCAAGCATGTCAATGAGCTCTGCAACAACCGCCGGGCTGTAACGGCGGATACGGCGCTCATGCTTTCGCGCGTATTCGGGACAAGCCCTGAATTCTGGCTGAATCTCCAGCAGCGCAACGACCTGTGGGAAGCCCTCAATACGCCGAAGCGTCGGCAGCGCATTGAGCGGGCCAAGCCGGTCGCGGCCTGACCATGCCCTTCGCTCTTCACGAACGCCTCGCCGCCGATACGTGGACGGTGAAAGACCTGCCGCTCTGCCGCGTGCTGCTGATGAACGACAGGCGCTATCCGTGGACGATCCTTGTGCCGCGGCGCGAAGGCTTGCGCGATTTCCATGAGGTGGCGAAGGCCGACAAGGCGGCGTTCCTCGGCGAGATCGACCGCGTGTCGGAGGTGCTGAAGGATATGACGGGCGCCCACAAGATGAATGTGGGGGCGCTCGGCAACATGGTGCCGCAGCTTCATGTGCATGTGATCGCCCGGTTCGAGGGTGACGACGCCTGGCCGAAGCCGGTCTGGGGGCTGGGCGAGGCCGTCCCTTACGTGCCGCAAGAGGCCGATCTCCTTATGGAGAGGTTAAGAAAAGGGCTTCTCGGTTAACGATTGGTTTAAGACTCAACCCCTATGGTTGGCTCCTCTTGATCTGGGAGCCTCAAACCGTGGCGACAGCCCTCATTGCCGATCCATCGGCCCCGGTCCGCCGGGCCGCGCAATTCCTGCTCGAAAGCCTCGGCTTCGAAGTGGCGGGCGCGCGCGATGCCGGCGAGGCCCTGTCGCTCATTCGTGGCCTGTCGCCTGATCTGGTGATTCTCGATGCGCGGTTGCCGGGTTCGGAAGGCACGTCTCTGGTCGAGGCCGTCCGGGCGATGCCGGAGGGTGCCGGCCCCTGCATTTTCTTTGTAACGGAGAATGGCGGTCCGGCCAGTGTGCGCGCCGCGATGGAAGCGGGCGCCGACGATTATCTGATCAAGCCGTTCGACCGGGAGCTTTTCGCCTTCAAGCTGACGCAGGCGCGCGCCCGGGGACGGCTTGTCGAACAGCCCCACGCGGTCGCCTTCGCGCCGAAGCTGGTTCAGGACAATTCCAACTCCTGGCGCTTCCGGACTTTCGGACAGGCGGTTTAGGCGAGTCGTTTCACGTTATTCATAAGTTCAGAGAATCGGTGGAAGCATATGCTTCTTCACCGGTTTTCGTTCTGACTGCTCCAGTTTTGCAGGTAGTCGAGGCTTCGCAGGTAAGGCTTCAGACAGAAGAGGCCGATGATCGAAGCGACGATCAGTACGACCGGCGGCACATAGGCCAGCGAATAGCGCAGCATCTGCTCGTCACGGAAAACATAGTCGGTGACCAGTGCGATCGAGGTCGGCCCGAGGCCGAGGCCGATGAAGTTGACGACGAGGCCGGACAGCGCCGAGGCGAAGCCGCGCATCTGGTTCGGCATCATTTCCTGCAACGCCGAGGGGCCGACGCCGGTTGTGAAGGTGGCGAAGAAGGTCGCCGGCGCCAGCAGCGCCATTGCGAGTTTCGGGTCCGCCATCAACGGAAAGGCGGTGGCGAAGGGCAGGGTCACGATGCCGGTCAGGGCCATGACGATGATGCGGCCATTGCGATAGCCGCGCGCGCAGACGAAGTCGCCTGCCGCTCCGCCCGATATGACCCCCAGCGTGCCGAAGACGACAATGATCAGCCCGTAGGTGCGGCCTGCCTCGATCGCGGTCCAGCCGTAGGTGCGGATGAAAAAGGTCGGCACCCAGGCCGCCGTGCCATAGGCCATCATGGCGAGGAAGGCGAAGCAGAGGTTCATGGTCAGGAAGCTCCGCGCATTGTCGCGCAGATAGGCCAGCACCTCGCGGAACGGCACCTCGGCATCGCGCATGATCCCGTCCGCGCCTCTTTCGCGGCGCATGTGGCCGCGGCGTTCGGGCTCGCGCAGCGTGCGGACCCAGAGCGCGATCAAGAGGCCCGGCAGGCCGACGACGAAGAAGACAAGCTGCCATGAGAAGATATGGCCGACGACCGGAAGCGTCACGTCGCCGATTTCACTGGCAAAACCGATGGCGATGGCGCCGATGACGAGCGCGAGCCCGGCGCCGATATAGACACCGATGCCGTAGACGCCGATGGCGATGCCGAGACGCTTGGGCGGAAAATAATCCGAGATGATCGAATAGGCGGCAGGCGTAAGCGCCGCTTCGCCGACGCCGACGCCGATGCGGTAGAGGAAGAGCTGCCAGAAGATCTTGGCGGTGCCGCTCATGGCCGTCATCACGCTCCAGGCGAAAACGCCGATCGAAATGATGCCGATGCGGTGCCGCCGGTCGACCGTGCGGCCGATGGGGAGGCCCATGATGGTGTAGAAGGCGGCGAAGGCGATGCCTTGCAGGAGGCTGACCTGGGTGTCCGACAGGCCGAGGTCGCGTTTCATCGGCCCGACCAGAAGGCTCAGGATCTGGCGGTCGATGAAGGAGAAGGTATAGGCGATGACCAGAACGGCGACGACGTACCAGGCATAGGCCGGATTCGGGTAAGGCTTCTCCGCCACGGCGCGGGAAGGGTGGTGCAGGATTTCCTCGACCTCGGACGCGACATCGATCTCGGACATCGGCATTCCTCCCGAATAATTTCTCGCAGGCTCTTTGCGGCCCTCTCGGCTGAAACTTTAGCCCGGAAACAGATTGATCCGGCAAGCGCTTATCGGCTGTTTCCGCGAGGCGGAACGGGCTGGCACGGGGTTTGCGACTGTCGGCGGGAGCAACCCGGAAGCCGATACACATGAGCCTCGTTCAAGCCGTCACAGCCCATCCGCAGATCGCCGCTGCCCTGCAGCAGGCGAGCGCGCAGACGGGCGCCGACTTCAGCTATTTGTTGAACACGGCGATGCGCGAGTCGAGCCTCAATTGTTCAGCGAAATCAAATACTTCCAGTGCTTGCGGGCTATTTCAGTTCACCGAGCAGACCTGGCTCGGAACGGTGAAAAAGGACGGCGCCGATCTCGGCCTCGGCCAGTATGCGAGCGCCATTTCCCAGAACTCCAGCGGCCATTATGTGGTCGCCGATCCTGCCGCCCGGCAGGCAATTCTTGCCCTGCGCAACGACCCCCAGACCTCGGCGCTGATGGCCGGCGCCTTCGCCAACGACAGCAAGACGGCACTGGAGTCGCGCCTCGGGCGGTCGGTCAGTTCCGGCGAACTCTATATCGCGCATTTCCTCGGGGCGGGCGGCGCGTCGAAGCTGATTTCGAGCGCCGAGGACGCGCCGAACGCCCGGGCGGACATGCTCTTCCCGGAAGCGGCGGCCGCCAACAGGTCGATTTTCTACGACCGTTCAGGCCAGCCGAAGACGGTGGCCGAGGTTTATCAGGGGCTGGTCGCCAGGCATCAAGGCGGCAGCGCGCCTGATTTTGAAATCGCGCCGCAGCCGGTCCTTGCCGACGCGACGGCGAACGCCATCACCGCCGATGACCAGGCGACGGGCGCCGATGCGGCGGGCGCGACGCAGGCCCAGTCGCGGGCGGTCATCGCCGGCACGGTCGGCAACACGGTCATCGCCATGCCGACGCGGAGCTACACGTCGACCGCGCCCGCTTCGACAAACGTGCCGGCCTTCACCCGCGCGACACTGAAGCTGTCGCCGGCCGTCGTGCAGGTGCTGGCCTCGATGGACACATCGTCCTTTGCCAGCGCGGCGCCTGAAACCGGCCGCGACAACG
>DASVNC010000204.1:0-16698 GCA_036384055.1 Parvibaculum sp. | reverse complement strand
GGCGACATGTCTTCATAAAGCAACCGTGCCTCGCTTGCAGGCCCGCGTCGCGTTCCTGCGTCCAGCACCTTGACGATGCGGATATGTTCTCCGAGCGGAAAGGTCAGCACGTCACCCGGCTTGACGAGCTTGCTCGCCTTCGACAGCCGCTCGCCGTTGACGCGCAACTTGCCGGATGAGGCGAGCATTGCGGCTAGCGTGCGGCTTTTCAGAAGGCGGGTGAACCACAGCCAGCGGTCGATACGCTGCTCGGAAGGGCGTGTCGGAGCGTTCGCCATTTGCCCGTCAGTTGCCGCGCACACGCTCTTTCAGCACAGCGAGCGCCGCAAAGGGTGAATCCGGATCGACCTCGCGCTCACGGCGCGGCGGCGCCGACGACCATTCCCGCCGTTCGCCACGGCCGCCACGGTCCTTGTCGCGATCCTTGCCGCCGCCCTTGTGGCGGTTGTCCTTGTTGCGGTCGCCGCGCTGGTCCTTGGCGCGCTTGTCACGATTGTCCTTGCCGCGGTTTTCCTGGGAACGCTCGCCGCGCGCTCCTTCGGGCGTTTTCGCCTGCTGGTCGGTCTGTTGCTCGGCCGGTTTGCCGCGGCGCGGACGGCGATGGCGTTCGCGCCGTGCTTCCGCAGGAGCGCCTTCGGTCGCTGCCGCTGCCCCCTCGGCGGCGGGCGTGGCCTCGCGCTTGCGGGCATGACGTTCGCGCGGCGCCGGTTTGTGACGGCGGGCGGGACGCCAGATTTCGAGCTCGACGAGTTCGGCTTCGCCGGCTGCCTGCGCCGCGGCCGGTTCTGCCTCGGCAAGGATCGCCTCGGAAGGCTTCGTTTCAGCCTCGGTCGCTGCATCCGGGGCTGCTTCAGCGGAGGCGGTTTCAACCGACTTCGTTTCGGCAAGCGGGGTCTCGACAATAGGGGTCTCGACCGGCGCAACTTCGGCCGGCGCGCTGAGCGTTTCGCCGGACACGGTCTCGACGATGAACTTCGGCGCTTCCACCGGCTTTTCGACCGGCTTCGGCGGTTTCATCTTTTCGAGACGCGGCTGATAGCCGAGGCCCTTCAGAAGATTCGAGAATTCCTCGCCGGAGCAACCGACAAGCGACATCATCGCAGGCGTCGCGACGAAACCGCCATTATAGGTGCGCGCGGTGATGACCGGACGGATGAGGTCGGCGACACGTTCCAGCATGTCGAGGCGAACGGCGCGGCCGCCGCAGACACGGAAACCGAGCGCGTCGTAAAAGCCGTCAGGCGCCGTAGCATCGGCAGGCACCGAGGTGAGGCCCGGCACCGGCGGCTGGGGCAGGTCGGCGAAAGGCTCGGCGACTTCCTTGCGCGTCAGGGCCCAGAGCGTCAGCAGGAGACGCGCGGGCGCGGGCTTCAGCAATGCGGGCATGAAGATCGAATGGCCGCCGAAACGGACGCCATATTTGCGAAGCTGGCCGCGCGCTTCCTGATCGAGCGTGCGCACATCCTCGGCCACCCGTTCGCGGCGGAGCGAGCCGAAATTCTCGACAAGACGAAAAGCGATCCCGCGGGCGAGGCCGGTCACATCCTCGGCATCGCGCAGCGCGACCAGCGGGGCAAGCACGCTTGTCACATGCGCCTTCATCCAGGCGTCGAGCTTGGCGGCCACGCTTTCGCGCGATGCTCCTTCCAGCTCTTCGCCGGCAACCAGGTCGATACGCGGCCCAAGCGGATTGTCGGTCGCTTTCAGCGCCGCGACGGGGCTTCCGTCCCAGATCAGCCGGCCATGTTCGGACAGATGGATATCGGCGTCGGGCGCGGCCGCGAGCCGCGCGGCGCGGGCCGCGATCTCAAGCGCGATCACCGGCGCCGATGCCTCGCGCAGCACGGTGCCGTGGACGCCTTCTGCCTTCAGATCGGGGACGAAGACGAACCCCTGCAGGCGGCCGACATACTCGCCTTCCACCAAAACTTCGCCATCGCCGTTTACCGCCGCCATGAGATCCTCTTTCTGGCGTAGACGCTTCATCAGGACGCTGGTGCGGCGGTCGATGAACCGCTGCGTCAGGCGCTCGTGCAAAGCGTCGGAGAGCTTATCCTCTATCTCACGCGTGCGCTCCTGCCAATGCGCAGGATTCTGGAGCCAGTCCGCGCGGTTGGAGACGTAGGTCCAGGTTCTGACGTGAGCAATGCGCGATGCGAGCGTATCTATGTCGCCATCCGTGCGGTCAAGACGGTCGACCTGGGCGCCGAGCCAGTCCTCGTCGATCCTGCCGCCGCTCGGTTTCCCGGAATCCTGCGCCAGAAAAAGGTAAAGACGCGCCAGCAATCCGGCATGTTCGCTTGCCATTGTCTTGCGGAAGTCGGGCACCTGAGCCACATCCCATAGACGGCGGATCGCCGAGGGCGAGCGGGCGAGGCGCGCCACATCTTCGTTCTGTGACATGCGGATCAGGGCGTCGAGGTCTTCGCCCTGGGCGGCGCGCATCAATCCGGGGCGTCCCGGCGTCAGTTCCAGGCTCTTCACGAGTTGCGCGATGCTGCCGAATTCCGGATGCGGGTTGCGCCATTGCAACACATGCTCGGCATCGAATTCATGGTTTTCGATGCGTTGTACCGTCTCGTCGCCGAGCGCGGAGGCGTCTCCGGTCACGCCGAAAGTGCCGTTGTTCATGTGACGCCCGGCGCGGCCCGCGATCTGTGCGATCTCGGACAATTTCAGTGGCCGGTGCTGATAACCGTCGAATTTGGACGTCGAGGCGAAGGCCACATGGTCGACATCCATGTTGAGGCCCATGCCGATGGCGTCGGTCGCGACGAGGAAATCCACATCGCCCGACTGGTAAAGCGCGACCTGGGCGTTGCGCGTCCGCGGCGAAAGAGCGCCCATGACGACGGCGGCGCCGCCGCGCTGACGGCGGATGAGCTCTGCGATGGCGTAAACCTGATCGGCCGAGAAGGCGACGATGGCGGAGCGGCGCGGCAGGCGCGTCAGTTTCTTAGAGCCCGTCCATGACAGCTCCGAAAACCGCGGGCGGCTCACGAAGATCGTATCGGGCAGAAGTTTCTGGATGAGGCCGCGCACGGTCTCCGAGCCGAGCATCATCGTCTCGGAAAGCCCGCGGGCGCGCAGCAGCCGGTCGGTGAAGGTGTGGCCGCGCTCGCGGTCGGCGGCAAGCTGGATTTCGTCGACGGCGAGGAATTCGACCTCGCGCTCGAGCGGCATCGCCTCGACCGTGCAGATGAAATAACGGGCATGGGGGGGAAGGATTTTTTCTTCGCCCGTGATCAGCGCCACGTGCGCCGGGCCCTTGATCCTGACGACCCGGTCGTAGATCTCGCGCGCGAGAAGGCGCAGCGGCAGGCCGATCATGCCCGAGGCATGAGCCATCATCCGCTCGATGGCGAGATGGGTTTTGCCCGTATTCGTCGGCCCGAGCACCGCGGTGATGCGACGGGGCGGCCGGGCGCCTGACTGAGGGATGGTGTTCATCGTTTCCCGCGCACCTTCCGGCCAAAGAGCGGCACATGCAAGAGGCCTCTTCCGGCTCTCTCGCCGGCCATCTGGCGGCATTCCGGCGAGGGTTAACGCGCGGAGTGCCGGTTCGGGAATATTGGGCGAACGAACCATGTCCGAATCGGTGACCGCTTCATTTTCGGGGTTCGTTCACGGCTAAATCTTGTGGTCGGGCAATGGCTTAAGCAGACAAGTCGTTAACGCAGGGGCAACTGTGAGAGCCCTTTCGCCGACTGGACCACGGTCTATAGTGACGCCCAACGCTCTTCAAAAACATGCCCGAAGAGGCAGGGAGGACATCATGGATTTCAACATCCCAAAGGACATCGCGGACTATCTGAAGGTGCTCGATCTCTTCATCGACAAGGAGATCAAGCCCTTGCAGGCCAAGGACGATAACGAACGGTTCTTCGATCACCGCCGCGAGAACGCCCGCACCGACTGGGACAATCAGGGCCTGCCGCGCCACGACTGGGAAGCGCTGCTCGGCCAGATGCGCAAGCTTGCCGACGAGGCGGGGCATCTGCGCTATGGCCTGCCGAAGGAATATGGTGGTCAGAACGGCAGCAATCTCGCTATGGCGGTGATCCGCGAGCATCTCGCCGCCAAGGGCCTCGGCCTCCACAACGATCTGCAGAACGAAACCTCGATCGTCGGCAATTTTCCGACAGTGCTGATGTTTCGCGATTTCGGCACCGAGGCGCAGAAGAAGAAATTCATTCCGGGCTCGCTGGACGGCTCGGTTCGCGTCGCTTTCGGTCTCACGGAACCCGACCACGGCTCGGATGCGACCTGGATGGAGACGGTCGCGCGGCGCGAGAAGCGCGACGGCGTCGATGGCTGGATCATCAACGGCCAAAAAATGTGGAACACGGGCATGCATGTGGCGACGCATGACTTTGTTTTCGCCCGCACCAGCGGAAAGGCCGGCGATGCGCTCGGCATCACCTGCTTCATCGTGCCTTGCGATGCGCCGGGCGTGAAGATCGAGGAGTATCTCTGGACCTTCAACATGCCGACCGATCATCCGCGCGTCTCCTTCACCAATGTCTGGGTGCCGGATGGCGAATATCTCGGCGACCCGGAGCGCGGTCTCGAACTTGCCCAGCACTTTGTGCATGAAAACCGCATCCGTCAGGCGGCGTCCGGCGTCGGCGCGGCGCAGTTCTGCATCGATGAGAGCGTCGCTTACGCGCGCCGCCGCGCGCCTTTCGGCAAGCCGCTGTCGTCCAATCAGGCGATCCAGTTTCCGCTCGTCGAGGCGCATACCGAATGCGAAATGATCCGCAACCTCGTCTACAAGACGGCATGGCAGATGGACCAGATGCCGAAGCCCGATGTCGCCAAGTATCTTTCAGACAAGGTTTCGATGTGCAACTACCGCGCAAACCGGCTTGTCTGCCAGGCGGCCGACCTTGCGATGCAGGTGCATGGCGCGATGGGCTATTCGCGGCACAAGCAGTTCGAGCACATCTATCGCCACCACCGTCGCTACAGGATCACCGAAGGTTCGGAGGAGATTCAGATGCGCAAGGTGGGAGGCCATCTGTTCGGCCTCATGGGATCGAACAGGCCCGCAAGGGCGGCTGAGTAAGTCCGATAAGTCGGGACCGCCGCCGTGCGACGTCATTCGCCGGCGGCGGTCTTTTTTATTGCGCGGCCGCAGAGGCGCTCGGCCGGGAAGGTGATCACCGCCGTCGTTCCATTGCCCAGAACGCTATCGAGGCGGAAGACGCCACCATGCATTTCGACGAGCGATTTCGTGATCGGGAGGCCGAGGCCCGTGCCGCCGTTTTGACGGGCGCTCGTATCGTCGACCTGTCCGAACGGCTCCATCACCTCGTCAAGTTTGTCGGCGGGGATGCCGATGCCGGTGTCGCTGACGACAATCTCGAGCGTGTCATCGACGCACAGGCGGACGCCGATGTCGATGCGCCCGTAACGCGGCGTGAATTTCGAGGCGTTGGACAGGAGGTTGAGCATGATCTGGCGCACCGCCCTGATGTCGGCGTTCAGCAGCGGCAGATCGGCGGGCACGTCGAGGCCGACGGCCTGGTTTTTTTCGGTCGTGTGCGGGCGCATGATCTCGATCGACCAGCGGAGTATCGCGGCGAGGTCCATATCCTGTTCCTCGATCGGATAGCGTCCGGCCTCGATTTTCGAGATGTCGAGGATATCGTCGATAACATTCAGAAGATGCGCGCCGCTGTCGTTGATGTCCTTTGCGTATTCGGCATAGCGCGGCGAACCGAGCGGGCCGAACAATCCATCCCGCATGATTTCGGAGAAGCCGATAATGGCGTTCAGCGGCGTTCTGAGTTCGTGACTCATATTGGCGAGGAACTTCGTCTTGGCGCGATTGGCAAGCTCGGCGGTTTCCGTCGCTTCGCGGAGAGCCTGTTCGGCGCGGAGACGATTGACGGCGATGCCCGCCAGCCGGGTCGCGCCGAGAAGATAGGCGGATTCCCAGGCATTGGGCGCGCGGGCTTCCTTGAGATGGACCGCGATGGCGCCGATGCCGCCTTTGCCGTTGCGCGACAGAATATTTTGCAGCCAGAGCGCCCGGACATCGTAGGTGTTGGCGAATTCGATCAACGCGGGATCGTTCGCCGCGCTTTGAAGGTCTGAAATGATGAGGCGCTCGGTCGAGCTCGAAACGGCCTGACCAAACCCTTTATCCTTATTTTTTTCCCAGAACCTTTCCGCTGCCGCACGGAAAGACGGGGGCAAGCTTGGCGTTGCGCAGACCGTCAGCCGGCGTTCGTCGTCGATCAGGTAGACGGCGACACTGGTGCCGGGGTTGGTTTCTTCGGCGCCTTTCGCGACGAGCGTCATCACCTCCTCGACCGGCGCGCCGGTGGCCAGCGCCTCCAGCACGCGGAACTGACTCATCAGTTCCGTCTGGGTACGCTTTCGCTCGGTGATATCGCGCATGTTGATGACGAAGCCGGACACATTGGGATCGGACCGCAGATCGGTGACGGACGCCTCGAACCAGTGGAGACGGCCGTTGTTTCTCTTGGTGTAGAATTCGATATGCTCGCTGTCCGGCCGCCAGGCCCCGTCCGCATCGAATGACACCTTCAGTCTTTCTGCTTCGTGGTCGGGCAGAAACGAGAAGGTCGAGCGCCCGATCATCTCCTCCGGGCTGAAGCCGATCAATCTCACCGAGGGTGAGGCATAGGTGATGATGTATTCCCTGTCGGTCACGACGATGGCGTCGAAGGCGTCTTCGACCAGGGCGCGAAAACGCTCCTCGCGCCGGCTGAGTTCGGTGTTGGCTTCTTCGGCGCGCAGGCGGGCGGATTCCAGAATGCTGTTGGCGGATGCAAGATCGTCGATCAGCTCGGCATTGTCGAAGCGGAGGCGGATGCCATCTTCGGCGGCGATGCGCGCCTGACGGGCCTTGCGGGCGAGATCGAGGTAGGTCAGCAGAACGCCGACGCCGATGGCGTGAAAAATGGAAGTGGCGATGGCGAAGCAGCCGACGGTCGCCGCGACGGCCGTGGGCAACGTACAACTATAGAAAATCGCTCGGCGGGATGAGGCCGATGTCGTCGTCGCGACGAAGTGGATAATCTGGATCGAGACGAGACCGAGATTTTGCAGCTCATTCGATGGCTGCCAGAAAAGGGGAACCATGCCCGTCCAGATGACAGTCATCACGAAGTAGCGAACTGCCGCCCTGTTGGTCCAGAGGTCGGCGTCGACGTCTGTCCGGGCCTTCGTGAAAAAGCGGTGCTGGAAAAGGGCATATTCAATCTGCGTGGCGGCGAGGAGGAGCCACCAGGCAAAGACGGTGGCCGGGCTGTGGGTGCTTTTCAGGAAGAGAGCGAAGGCGCCGGTGAGGAAAGGGAAAAAAACCGGAAGAGTGCGATAGCCCTGCATCAGGCTCCCGAGAAGTTCGAGCCCGATCTGGTTTTGCCGCGTGCTCGTGACCCTCATCGGAGCCTCCCGGGGTCGCCGCGCTATTGAGCCACTTCTGCGCTCCGGTCTCCTTGTCCGCCGAGATAGACCGCGAGCGGACGAGCGACCGGGCGCCCCGTTCAAGCGTCAGGCGTCCGAGCCTTGGAGTGTCGGCGAAGAGAGTAAAGTTTCCCTAAATGGGGGCTATCGCGGCGGCGTTTTCGGCCCGCCTTTGGATCAATAACCGCCGGCTCCGACGGCATTGGGATCGTCCTGAATCAAGAGATCCTTGTTTGGCGCCTGTTTCTTCATGCGAACGCGGCAGGTTGCCGCCGTTTCGTTGTTCAACGCCTCGGTCGGCTGCCAGTAGCTCGGGCTCCAGGCATCGGCCCGCTCCCGGGCGGCGGCCCTTTCGTCAGCTGTCGCTGTTTCACGCAAGTGCTTCGACATGGACATGTCCGGGTCGACGCCAAGCGACAGCATGGACGGGTTCTTGGTGTAGAGGTCGTCCCATGTCGCCGCTTCGACGTTGTCTTGCGGTACACCCTTGCCGGCGGCGTAAAGCTCGGACAAGTGTTTCTGGGCGTCCGGCCATCCGGCATTTGCCGCCCGCTTCAGCCAGAGAACGCCATCAGCCGTTTTGCCGGTGCGGATCAGGCATTGGCCGAGCGCGGTCTGCGAGCCCTCATAACCATGCCCGCGATAGGAGAAGCAGGTGAGCACGTTCATGGTATTGCCGTCGCACTGGCCGGACTCGGCGTTGGCCACCGTTTCGGCGTAGAGCGTGCCCGCAGGATCGAGTTCGGCAGGCGTCGGCACCATGTTGCCCTGGGCGTCGCGCTTGTGCCCTCCGCCGGCAGCGCAGGCCGCGAGCAACAGCGCTCCGACGCCGATCGACACGATCACGGCGGAACGGCTTCTGCGATGCCCTGCGATGTTCATTCGTATTCTCCCCCTCGACGCCGCGGAACCGGTTCCGCCGCTCCATCTAACGATTGTCTTCCGGCGCTCCGTCGGCTTCCTGCCGGTGCGCGCTGAAGTGTTCGGGCGTCATGGTGTTGTTATTTTCTGCCCACCGCAAGAGCCGTTGCCGGATGCCCTGACGCAGCGGAATTCCGCCCTTCCGGTCTGAGGCTCCTCATGTTTGACCGGGGGCCGCGCTTCTTCGATACTCCGCCGGATTCTGCCCTGCTTTTGGGGCCAGCGGCGTGCTTATGTTAAGCTGACGCCAGCGAATATTCGGGTGAGAGACAACGTATGGCCAGCAAGAAGACGCTCAAGGACTGGGAAGTGGCGGTCGACAAGCAGACCAAGGGTGCGGGCGTGTCCTCGCTCGTCTGGCACACGCCCGAGGGCATCGACGTCAAACCGCTCTATACCGCCGACGATCTGGAGCGCCTTGCCGCCGAAGGCTTCGATGCCAATACGCTGCCGGGTTTTTCGCCGTTCACGCGCGGGCCGCAGACGACGATGTATGCGGGGCGGCCCTGGACGATCCGTCAATATGCCGGGTTCTCGACCGCCGAAGAATCCAACGCCTTCTATCGCCGCAATCTGGCCGGCGGGCAGAAGGGGCTTTCGGTCGCCTTCGACCTTGCGACCCATCGCGGCCATGACAGCGATCATCCGCGTGTCGTCGGCGATGTCGGCAAGGCGGGCGTTGCGATCGACTCCGTTGAGGATATGAAGATTCTCTTCGACCAGATTCCGCTCGACGAGATGTCGGTGTCGATGACGATGAACGGCGCGGTCGTTCCCATTCTGGCGAACTACATTGTCGCGGCGGAGGAACAGGGCGTTTCGCAGGACAAGCTTTCGGGCACGATTCAGAACGACATCCTGAAAGAATTCATGGTCCGCAACACCTATATCTATCCGCCCGAACCCTCGATGCGGATCATCGCGGACATCATCGGCTATTGCTCCAAGCACATGCCGAAGTTCAACACGATCTCGATTTCCGGCTACCACATGCAGGAAGCCGGTGCGACGCAGCTGCAGGAACTTGCCTTCACGTTGGCTGACGGCCGGGAATATGTGCGCGCCGCGCTTAAGGCCGGCCTCGATGTCGATGATTTCGCACCCCGTCTTTCGTTCTTCTTTGCCATCGGCATGAACTTCTTCATGGAGGTCGCAAAGCTCCGCGCCGCCCGCCTGCTCTGGTCGCGCATCATGTCGGAGTTCGGCGCGAAAGACCCGAAGTCGCTGATGCTGCGCACGCATTGTCAGACGTCGGGCGTCTCGCTGACGGAGCAGGACCCCTACAACAACGTCATCCGCACGACGATCGAAGCACTTGCGGCGGTTCTCGGCGGCACGCAGTCGCTGCACACGAACGCGCTCGACGAAGCGATTGCCCTGCCGACGGAGTTTTCGGCGCGCGTCGCCCGCAACACGCAGCTCGTCATTCAGCACGAGACCGGCATCACCAATGTCATCGATCCGCTCGGCGGCTCTTACTACATCGAGAGCCTGACCCATGCGCTGGCGAGCGAAGCCTGGAAGCTCATCGAGGAAGTCGAAGAGCTCGGCGGTATGACCAAGGCGGTTGCGACCGGCATGCCGAAGCTCAAGATCGAGGAAGCGGCGGCCCGCAAACAGGCCCGCATCGACCGGGCGGAAGAGGTTATCGTCGGCGTCAACAAGTATCGCCCGTCAAAAGAAGACCCGATTGAAATTCGGGACATCGACAATGCCGAGGTGCGCAACAATCAGATCGCACGCTTGCAAAAGATGCGCGCGACTCGCGACGAGGCAAAGTGCAAGGCGGCGCTTGAGGCGCTGACCGCCGGCGCCAGGGGCAACGGCAATGTGCTCGCGCTTGCCGTTGATGCGGCGCGGGCGCGGGCGAGTGTCGGTGAAATTTCGGACGCGATGGAAGCGGTGTTCGGCCGCCATCGTGCGGAGATCAAATCCATCTCCGGCGTTTATGGACAAGCCTATGAAGGCGACGAGGGCTTCATGCGCATTCAGAAGGAAATCGAAGCGTTTGCCGAGGCGGAAGGCCGCCGGCCGCGCATGCTCGTCGTCAAGATGGGCCAGGATGGACATGATCGCGGCGCCAAGGTGATCGCGACGGCTTTCGCCGATCTCGGTTTCGACGTCGATGTCGGGCCCTTGTTCCAGACGCCGGAAGAAGCGGCGCGCGACGCCATCGAAAACGACGTTCATGTCGTCGGCATTTCGAGCCAGGCTGCCGGTCACAAGACGCTTGTTCCCGCGCTTGTCGAGGCGCTCCGGAAGGAAGGTGCCGACGATATTCTGGTAATTTGCGGCGGTGTGATTCCGCAGCAGGATTACGACTTCCTCAAGAAGGCGGGGGCGTCCGCGATTTTTGGTCCGGGTACGAATATTCCTGCCGCAGCGGCGGAAATACTCACGCTGATACGCGAAAAACGGCGGCAGGCCGCGTAATTGCGCCTGCGTGCCGTTTCCAGCGGCATTTTCCCTGTGTGATTAAACGCGATGCAATGTGTGCGGCAAAGTGGCCCCAGCGCGCTTTATTTCTTGCAACATTGATTTGCGTTAACTAAGTCAGCGCCAACGCCGGGCCAGCGAGTCCGGCAGGCATTGGCACGCGTGCGCTCAGCGATCTCCGAGCCGCCGCCTATGGGCCATGCTGAAGAACAGGCGTACCGTGAGAAAATAGGGTTCTCGCGCAAGCGCGGCTGTCGCACAGACGTTTAGCGGTGAGATCTGACGGAGGTGTTCGTGAACACCCGAGAGAGTGCGCGTACCGGCGACGCGCGCGGCGAGACCGTATCGATGAACAAGGCGACGAAACCCAATACGGCTTATTACGGGCTGCTGGCGGAGCGTATCGAGGCGCTTCTCAGCGATGTCAAAGCGAGCGGCGCCGCTCCGGACGATGATCTGGTCCGCCGCCTCAATGCGCTGCTCACCGAGGCGCGCAGCCATTTGCCGAAAGAAGTCTGACGCTATTTCGATGCTGCTTCGGCCGTTGCCGATTGGGCGGCATCGTTCTCCGCGACATGGGTGAGTTCCATGACGGCGCCGCCGAGAGGTGTGTGCAGCTGGAGGCGCACGGGCATGTAGACGCGCCCGCCGTTGAAGGGCGCGAGCCAGACTTTCATGCCGTCATTCTGGCGCAGCATCTCGGTGAATTTCTTCCGTTCGATCGGCGCCACCGGCACATATTTGATGTTGCAGGCAATGGCGATCACAGGCGCTTTGAGGCCGCGCGGCGTCATTTTGACTTCGCCGGCCCGCGACAGCTGCAGATCGTAGCGACGCCGCCCGTCGAACACCGGAATTGAACGATCGCATGGGTCGCCGCCGCCGACCACCGGAACAAGCGCGGCACTGACCGGATCCTGCGTACCGAGTTGCTGATAGGGCATCACATCGCTGAGATCGCCGGGTTTGTAAGGCGGGACGGCTTTCAGGCTCGGCATGCCTTCACCGTCATAGGAGAGCGTGACTTTGCGGGCGCTGCTCTTGTCCCATGAATCCGAATTGTAGACCGCTGGCTTTACATGCGCGTCCGCAAGCCGGCCCTCACTCGCCAGTTTGAACTGGGCTTCGTAGAATGCGCGCGGAAGGCCCGCGGTGGATAAAACCGTTTTCAGCCGATAGTCGGCGCCCTCGAAGGTCGCGGCCATCGTCCCGCGCGCAAAGAGGAAGCCGCCGACATAGACGGTGAACTCGGCCTCGACGTGATCGGCCGTCGCCGTCTGGAGCGACGCGCGCGGGTCGGGCAGGGGCACGGGCACGGCAGCCGCAGGCCGCGAGGCCAGCGAAAGCGCCAGCGCCGTTGTAGGCAGCAGGACGGCCATTTTCCATCGTTTCGACGTCTTCATCGCCGGGGCCTTCTCGCCGTGAGCAGCTACAGTCTTGCACGTTATGCCCTCCTGCCTGAACCCCGGCTGAACGCCAACCGGGTCTTGCGCCACTGGACGGGCATCTCCAAGGCAGGTAATCAGCTTGAATGATGGGCGATTCCGGCAAAAGCGGGTTGGCATGAAGTCCGGCGAGGGACGGCTTACAGGCTCGAAAGGCACCGATCCGGCGCTGCTGGCGGAGCTCATCCGCGCAGGAGACCGCCCGGCGCTGGCGCGCGGCATAACGCTGGTCGAATCCTCCCGGGCCGACCATCAGGAAGCGGCGCAATCGCTGTTGACGAAGCTGCTGCCCGACACGGGCCGCGCGGTCCGGCTCGGGCTCTCCGGCGCGCCCGGCGTCGGCAAGTCGACATTCACCGAAGCCTTCGGCAAATTCCTGACCGGCCGGGGCCGCAAGGTTGCCGTGCTCGCCATCGACCCGTCATCGGCGCGGTCGGGCGGCTCGATCCTCGGCGATAAGACGCGGATGGAGCTTCTCGCGCGCGACCCGAATGCTTTCATCCGTCCCTCGCCCGCCGGCGGCACGCTTGGCGGCGTCGCCCGGCGCACGCGCGAAGCGATGCTGCTGACGGAAGCGGCGGGCTTCGATGTCGTGCTGATCGAAACGGTGGGCGTTGGCCAATCCGAGACGGCGGTCGCTGACATGGTCGACATGTTCCTGCTGCTGTTGTCACCCGGCGGGGGCGATGAACTGCAGGGCATCAAGCGCGGCATCATGGAGCTTGCAGATCTCGTCATCGTCAACAAGGCGGATGGTGATCTCGTCCCGGCGGCCAAGCGCGCGGCGATGGAATACAAAACCGCGCTGCACCTGATGCGGCCGAAAAGCGCCCATTGGTCGCCCGACGTGAAACTTGCCTCGGCATTGAAAGGCGAAGGCATTGCCGAGGTGTGGGCGGCGGTCGAAACACATCGCAAGGCGCTCTCGGCGGCAGGCGAGCTTGAGCGGAACCGGGCGGCGCAGGCGCGGGCCTGGATGTGGACGGAGATTCGCGAGGGGCTTTTTGCCTCGCTCAAGTCCAGCCGGGAGGCGGCCGGGCTCATTCCGCAGCTTGAGGCCGAGGTTGCCGCAGGGTCGATGACGCCGACCGCCGCGGCCCGCCGGCTGCTCGCACTGGTTTTCGCCAAAGAGGGGCGCTGAGCGGCGGTTTCGAGGCGGAAATCCGGGCTTTTTCCTGCCTTTGCGTGCTCTTTCGGGCTCCGGCCCTTGACGGCTCCGGTGCCGCCTTTTATACGTGCGCGCCTGACCGGTCCGCATGGGCCGGCCCATCCATTCGAGTGCAAGGAAGATATCCATGTCGCGTCGTTGCGAACTTACCGGCAAGGCCGTGATGTCCGGCAACAATGTGAGCCATGCGAACCGCAAGACGCGGCGCCGGTTCCTGCCGAACCTTTGCCAGGTCTCGCTGATCAGCGACGCCCTTGGCCGTCAGTACAGCCTGCGCATCTCGGCGCATGCGCTGCGCTCGGTCGAGCATAATGGCGGCCTCGACGCGTTCCTTCTGAAGGCGCGCAGCGAAGCCCTCTCGACCAAGGCGCAGAAGCTGAAACGCGACATCGAGAAGGCGCGCGCCGCCGCTGCCGCCTGATCCAGATATCTTCGAATTGAACGAACAAAGTTAACGGGTGGCCGAATCGGCCGCCCGTTTTCCTTTTCAGTTACGGAATGTCACGGCTAAACTCCCGGCCAAGGCAGCAGGGGGGCTTGATGCTGGATAGTGGAGTGGAGCGGCGTCCGCCGCCCAAGAGGGCCGGTCCCATATCGCGTTTCGTCACGGTCGTCGCGCAGCTTATTCTGCCGGCTGTGGGGCTCGTCGGCGCTCTGGGTCTCGCATGGAGTTGCCGGTTTACGCCGGCGACCGACTTTCGCTTTCTCTCCTCACTCGATCCGTCGCTCGATCCAGATGGCTGGCTTAACTGGGGCGTGCTGCTGTTGCCGGGTGTTTTTTTCGTCCTCAATCTGACCAGCCGGCGCTACGGGCCTTCGCTTGCGTTGATCTCTGCCATCATCGCCTGGGCGGCCATCGGCGGCGGCATTTATTGGGCGCATTCGCAGGGGCTCATCGCCTCGCTCGAAGCGGAGTTCGCCTCGCCGCCCCTGGCGGTGGCTTTCATCGCGGCGCTCCTTGCCGGTCAGATCGCCAATATCTACCTTTTCGACTGCCTGCGCGGGATACCCTGGTGGGAAGCGCCGCTCATGGCCGCGCTTGCCGGCGGGCTGGTCTTTACGTTCATCTTTCACGCAGCGACCGGCGGATCGTGGAGCGAGGCAGCATGGCCGCGGCTCGCTGTCCTTGCGGCAGTTCAGCTTTTTTGGGCGATCGCGCAGCTTGTTCCCACGCTGATGCTCCGCCGGGTTATCCGCCCTGTTTCGGGGTATGGGGGGGCGTGACGACGGGATCCCGCTTCATCTTGAACATCATCAGATAGGTGTGCTGGAGCGGATTGAAGTTGTCGTCGGAGATCACGTAAATCCAGATATTGCCCTTCTGGTCCTGCCGGATCGCGACGCCTTCCATATTGTCGATGAGCCGGTGCTGATCGGCGTCGAGCAGAACCGCGCCGTCGATGGTGGCGCCCGGCTTCACGTCGTCCATCCTAATCCGGCGCAGCTGCATCCCGGCGCCCGCCAGCAGCGAGAAGCGCCGTTCGAGCAACAGGTAGTCGCCGTTCGGCAAGCGGGCGAGATCGGTCGGCCGGTTCGGGTCGTGCAGGCGCATCGAGAAGCGCCGCACTTTTCTGCCGTCGATCATGAAGCCCCGGACATTGCCGCGCGGGTCACGCGCATTTTCCGTGATGGCGATGAGGCTCGCCGGCGTCTTGCCGATCTCCGGTTTCACCAGGGTCAGCGCCTCGATGCCTTCATTGACCGGCAGCTTGCCGAGTTCGCGTTGCGTCACGAGCTGGGTCGGGCGCGCGTCGAAGCCGTCTTTTCTGAAGTCGTAGCACCAGATGCGGTGATGCCGTTCGAAGCTGACATAGGCGCGGCCGTGCATCGGGTCGGCGCCGTCGACCGTCAGGCCTTCGGCGTCGCCCATGTTCTTGCTCCTGATGGGCTTGCCATCGAGGTCGAGCATCGGCGCGATTTTGCCGTCGCCGATGCCGGAGAGGCGGCCCTTTTCGTCGTAGAGGATCTGCGCGCTCAGCCAGCGCGCCTCGTCGGACATGGCAACGAGGCTCGAACCATCGGCGCTGACGGCAAGGCCGGACCAGCCGCCGAAATGTTCGTCTTCGGATGAAATCTCGATTGTGCCGAACCATTCCAGTTCGCCGGCGGTGGTGTCGCTGCGGTTCTGCGGGTTCCAGCGAACCGACTGCGTCGAGAGGTCGATCTTGTCGGATTTAGCGTCGGCGGGCGCCGCGAAGCAGACCGACAGCAGCGTGAGCGCGATCAGCGGAACCAGCGACGCACGGCCCGGCAACAGACCGTATCGGGCACCGCCCGGTTCGAAACGCTTGAACGCCATTACTTCCCTCGCATGGGCTTTGCCGCGGGATCGCATGAATGTGAAGCCGGCGCGCCGGGCATCATATCGGGGCGGGGGCGGTTCACAAGCGGCACAACGGTCGCAGGAGCCGGGTCATGTCCGAAAGAAGTGAATTCGACGATACGTTGGCAACCGGCATCAGCCGGCGAAACCCGCTGGCCGCAGGTGCCGCTTTTTCGCTGGCGCAGGTGTTGAGCGAACCTGCACTGGATCGCGGCAGGTCTTGAAACGGTCACGATAAAATCGCCGTCGGGGCGCTCGGCTAACGCGCGCCGCGGGCGGCGAGCGTTGTCGCGGTCGTCAGTTTGCCGCCACGGGCCCGATTGGGAGCCTGCTTCTGACCCTGGCCGCCGCCGGGGCGGGGGCCATGCTCGTCGTCGAAAAGTTCGGCGAGTTTTTCCGTCATGGCGCCGCCCAGCTGTTCGGCATCGACGATTGTCACGGCGCGGCGGTAATAGCGCGTCACGTCGTGGCCGATGCCGATAGCGATCAGTTCGACCGAAGAGCGCGTCTCGATCTGCTCGATGACGCTGCGCAAATGACGTTCGAGATAGTTGCCGGCATTAACCGACAGCGTGGAATCATCGACCGGCGCGCCGTCTGAGATGACCATCAGGATGCGGCGCTGTTCGGGCCGGCCGAGCAAACGGTTGTGCGCCCAGATCAGCGCCTCGCCGTCGATGTTTTCCTTCAACAGGCCTTCGCGCATCATCAGGCCGAGATTGCGCCGGGCGCGGCGCCACGGGCTGTCGGCGGCCTTGTAGATGATGTGGCGGAGATCGTTCAGGCGGCCCGGCATGGCGGGCTTGCCCTCGGCAAGCCACCGCTCGCGCGACTGGCCGCCCTTCCAGGCGCGGGTGGTGAAGCCCAGAATCTCGACCTTGACGCCGCAGCGTTCCAGCGTGCGGGCGAGGATGTCGGCGCACATGGCGGCAACCGTGATCGGCCGGCCGCGCATCGAGCCCGAA
>DASVNC010000203.1:0-3747 GCA_036384055.1 Parvibaculum sp. | reverse complement strand
CCGAGCTGCTGCTCGGCGCCTTGCTCGCCCAAAATCGTGCGGCTGTCGATCTTCGATGTGACCTGGAAGGAAATGCGGGTCGGGAAATTCGCCTTGATGGTGCCGGTGATGACATCGACGGACGGTCGCTGCGTCGCGGTGATGATGTGGATGCCGGCGGCGCGCGCCATCTGCGCGAGGCGCTGCACCGCGCCTTCGATGTCCTTGCCCGCGACCATCATCAGGTCGGCCATTTCATCGACGATGACGACGATCAGCGGCATGGGCGAGAGGTCCATCTCCTCTTCCTCGTAGATGGCCTTGCCCGTCTCCCTGTCGAAGCCCGTCTGCACGGTGCGGACGAGCACCTCGCCCTTGTCGTTCGCCTCGCCGACGCGGACGTTGTAGCCGTCGATGTTACGCACGCCGACCTTCGACATCTTGCGGTAGCGGTCTTCCATTTCCTTGACGACCCATTTCAGCGCGACGACTGCCTTCTTGGGTTCGGTGACGACGGGGGCGAGAAGATGCGGGATGCCGTCATAGACGGACAGCTCCAGCATCTTCGGGTCGATCATGATGAGTTTGCACTGGTCGGGCGAGAGCCTGTAGAGCAGCGACAGGATCATCGTGTTGATGCCGACCGATTTGCCCGAGCCCGTCGTGCCGGCGATCAGCAGATGCGGCATGCGGGACAGGTCGGACAGCACCGGCTCGCCGCCGATGTTCTTGCCGAGCGCCAGGGTCAGCTTGGAACTTGAATTCTCGTATTCGCTGGTTTCCAGCAGTTCGCGCAGCACCACCATCTCGCGGCGCAGGTTCGGCAGTTCGATGCCGATGGCGTTGCGGCCGGGGACGACGGCGACACGGGCCGAGACCGCGCTCATCGAGCGGGCGATGTCGTCGGCCAGCGCAATGACGCGCGAGGATTTGATGCCGGGCGCGGGTTCCAGTTCGTAAAGCGTGACGACGGGTCCGGGGCGGACGTTGATGATCTCGCCGCGGATGCCGAAATCATCGAGGACGGATTCCAGCAGCCGCGCGTTCTGCTCCAGCGCCTCGTCGGTCAGTTGCTGCGTCGTGGCCGACGGCTTGGGCTTTGCGAGCAGGCTCAGCGGCGGCAGCTGATAGTCGCTGACAGGTTCCAGCGCGAGCTTCGGCTGAGCTTCGGCGCTGGCGCGCTTGGACGGCTTCGTCACTTTCGGCGCGGTGCGGCTGACGCGCGGGGCGATCTTGGCATCGATTTTGGGCTCGACGCGCCCGCCCGCGCGGCGCGGCGCGGCGTCTTCCTCATCATCCTCTTCAAGATCGACGTCGATCTCGTCCTCCTCGTCGATCTCCCCACGGCGTCCGAAGCCGCCGCCGAGACGGGCGGCGGCGATTTCTTCGCGGGAGAGCGCGCCGTATTCGCCCTGGCGCAGCAGGCGGTCGCGCCAGTCGGTGAAGGTGTCGCCGATGCTCCAGGCCAGCACGCGCAGGCGGCTCGGCTCGACATCGGGCCGGCGCGGCAGCGTTTTCTTTTTGCCGCGGCGCGCGGGCACCACGGGCGCGGCTTCTTCCAGCGCCGCGCCACGGCGGCGGCGGCGCACCGGATAGCTCATGTCCTCGTCGTCTTCCTCGTCATCCTCCTCCGCGCTTCGCCAGAACGCCGCGCGCGCCGCCAAAGCGGCGACTTCGGCGGCTTCGAGATCGGCGGCGAAAAGCGCCAGCCAGCCGGCAATCGGCGCCGCGATGAGGGCGGTCAGGAAATACGCAAAGCCGTTGCCGGTGAAAGGCGCGAAGACGGAAAGGCCGAGCGCCGACAGGGCCTCGCCGAGCACGCCGCCGAAACCGAGGCGCGGCGCCAGCGCCCAGAGTTTCAGCATCGGCAGCGCGCCGAGGAAGGCGGCGGCAAAGAGCGTCGCCAGCAGCCAGGCCGCAACGCGCAGCACGAGGCGCGTCGGCGCTTCATGGACGAGAAGGCGCGCGCCCCAGACGATCGGCGGCGCGAGCAGGAGAAGCGCGCCGAGGCCGAGCGTCTGCAGCAGGATGTCGGCGATATAGGCGCCGGGCATACCCATCCAGTTTTTTGGCGCGATGCCGGTCGCGTTGTTAAGGCTCGGATCGGTCTGATGCCAGCTCAGGAGCGCCAGCAGACCGAAGAGACCAATGGCGACAAGCAGCAGCCCCGCCGTCTCTTCAAGACGGCGGTTGACGAACACGCGCACGCCCATCGGCAGAAAGGCAAGCGGGCTCGACCACATCCTCACGCTGAACCTCCAACCCTGCCGAGGCTGCGATTTGCGCACCGGCTTCTTTCCCGACCTCGTGCCCATGCGGGCGGCCGCACTCGCGCCGATCACAAAACCTCCGCCATCCGCGCAAGGGCTTCTTCGGTCGCCGCTTCGCTCTCGACCAGCGCGACGCGGATATAGGCTTCACCCGGATTGCCGGAATCGCCTAGCAAATCTTCGCGCGAGAGATACTTGCCGGGCAAGACCTTCACGCCGGCTTTCGCCCAAAGTTCACGCGCCGCCGCCTCGCCGTCGCCGACATCGAGCCACAGGAAGAAGCCGCCGGCGGGCCGGTAGAAGCCGAAGCGGTTGCCGAATATGCGTTCGGCGGCGTCGATCTTGCGGCGATAACGCTCGCGGTTTTCGATCGCGTGGCTTTCCTCGTTCCAGGCCGCGGCTGACGCGGCCATCAGCGGCAGCGGCACCTGCGGCGCGGCGATGTTGCGGAAGCTGCGGAAGCGCGCCATGACGCTCCTGTCGCCGGCGCAGAAGCCCGAGCGCAGGCCCGGCAGGCTCGACCGCTTCGAGAGCGAGTGGAAGACGACGATGTTGTCGAGCGTGCCCGAGAGTTCGATCGCCGCCTGCAATGCGCCCGCGGGCGCGGCGCGGTCGTAGATCTCGGCATAGCATTCATCGACGGCGAGCAGAATGCCGTGACGGCGTGCGAGGCGGATCAGGTCTTTCAGATAATCGAGACTGGCGACCGCGCCTTGCGGGTTCGCCGGGCTGCAGATGTAGATGAGCGAGGTGCGGGCGAGCAGCTCTTCCGGCAGGCTGTGGAAATCGGGCAGAAAGCCCGTCTCGCGCGTCGCCGCGACATAGACGGGCTCGGCGCCGGCGGCGAGCGCCGCGGCCGCGTAGCATTGATAAAAAGGGTTCGGCATCAGGATCGCCGGACGCTTGCCGCCTTTCGCCGTCGTTGCCGAAACGGGCGGCGTTGCGATGAAGGCGATGTTGAAAAGCGCCTCGCGCGTGCCGTTGAGCGGCAGGATCTGCAAATCCGGATCGAGCGGCTTTTTCGCGCCGATGACGTCGGGCCCAAGCGCATAGCGGCGGCCGAGCCAGCCGGCGACGGCGGCGCGGAATTCCGGCGTGCCGATGATCGGCGGATACTTGCCGAACTCCTTTGCGTGCGCGGCAATCGTCGTCATGACGAAATCGGGGAAGGGATGCTGCGGCTCGCCGAGCGACATGACGATGGGCGGCTTGCCCGGCGCAATTCCTTCGATCAGCGCATTGAGGCGCGGGAAGGGGCTGTCCGGCAAGGCCGCAAAACGGTCTTCGCTCGGGTTTGGGGTCGGGTCGGGCGCAGGCATCAAGGCGAACGGTCCCCGCAAAGCGGCGGCGCCCCTTATCGAGGCGGCCGCATGGTTAAGGTGGCGCGATATTACCGGCGGCCACCGGGCGGGTCCAGTTGTCGGGACGCGCCCGGGCGGTGGAAAAACCTGTGGAGTCTTCGGGCTTTATCCACACAATTGGATGCTTTTCCTCAATA
>DASVNC010000202.1:0-3398 GCA_036384055.1 Parvibaculum sp. | reverse complement strand
TCCATCGCCGACGTGCTGGAAATGACGGTCGACGAGGCCGCCGACTTCTTCAAGGCCGTGCCGGCGGTGCGCGAAAAAATGGAAGTGCTGCAGCGCGTCGGCCTCACCTACATCAAGGTCGGTCAGCAGGCGACGACGCTGTCGGGCGGCGAAGCGCAGCGCATCAAGCTGGCGAAGGAACTTTCCCGCCGCGCCACCGGCCGCACCATCTATATTCTCGACGAACCGACGACGGGGCTGCATTTCCACGACGTCGCCAAACTTCTCGACGTTCTGCACGAGCTGGTCGCGCAAGGCAACACCGTCGTCGTCATCGAGCACAATCTCGAAGTCATCAAGACGGCGGACTGGATCATCGACCTCGGCCCCGAAGGCGGCGACGGCGGCGGCGAAATCGTCGCGGCCGGCACGCCGGAAGATGTGGCGAAAGTCGAGCGCAGCTATACCGGCCATTACCTCCGCGAACTCTTCAAGCGGCGGCCCGGCAAGGTGTCGCCTGCGCAAAAACCGGCTACCGCCGCCAAACCGAAAAAATCAGCCGGCGCGCGCTGACAGCCAGCCTGCTTTCCTCCGCCGCCGCTTCCGAACCCCCCGCAATGCCCCTATAAAGGCGTGGCTCAACACGCCCCGGGGGCTCCGATGTCCAGGTTCGACCGCCGCGATTTTCTGAAGCTCTTCGCCGCAACGGCGGGGTGCTTCGCGGTGAGTGCATCGCCGGTCCCCTTCGTCTCCCGGCTCACACGCGCCGAAGCCGAACCCGGCGTCTATCGCTTCCCGCAAGGCCTTGCCTCCGGCGACCCGCAGCCTGGCGCCGTGATGCTCTGGACACGCATCGAACCCGTGGTCGATGGCCACGGCGGCATCTCGCCCGCCGCGCAATCCGTCATCGATCTCTATGTGCAGGTTGCCGAGGACGAGGGCTTCACCCGCCTCGTCACCGAACAGGGTTTGCGCGCGGGGCCGGAAACCGACCACACCGTCCGCGTGCTGGTGCGCGACCTGCTGCCGGACACCACCTACTATTATCGTTTCTTCGCCGGCGCGGACATGACGCCGATGATCGGCCGCACGCGCACCGCGCCGCGCCCGGGCAACGACCGCCCAGTGCGCTTCGCTTTCCTCTGCTGCCAGAATTACGAGCAGGGCTATTACGGCGCGTTCCGCCGCCTCGTGAACGACGACATGGCCGCTGCGCCGCAAGACCGCATCGAATTCGTTCTGCATCTCGGCGATTTCATCTACGAGCATACCGGCGACGTGCCGATGGCCGACACGCCCGCGCGCGTCATCGGCCCGCTGCCCGACGGCTCGGCGCCCTGGGAGCCGGACGGCAAGCGCACCAACTGGCAGCGCGGCGGACAGGCGCCGGAAACGCTGGCCGACTATCGCTTCCTCTACAAAACCTACCTGATGGATCCGGACCTGCAGGCCGCCCGCGCCCGCTTCCCCTTCATCCACACCTGGGACGACCACGAATTCACCAACGACTGTTGGCAGGCGCACGATACTTATTTCGGCGACGGCGAACCGGCGCAGCTGCGCAAGCTCGCCGCCAATCGATCGTGGTTTGAATATATCCCGGCGCTGCTGAGCGACGCGCCGGACTTCGAGGGCGTGGCCAACGCCGCGCATGACCTGAAACCGGCGAAGGTTTCCAACGGTCCCGCCGGTGCGCCGGACGGCAACTTCCTGCTGCAGGACAAGAACAGTCTCGACGCCATCGGCAGCCTCACCATCTACCGCGCCTTCAACTGGGGCGCGATGCTCGATCTCGTCATCACCGATCTCAGGAGCTATCGCAGCCCGCCGGTCATGACGCAGGAGATGAAGGCTTTCGTCAAAGGCGCGCCCGTCCCTCCGGTCCGCATCGTCAAGCTGCTCGACGCCGGACGCACGGCGAACGGCGGCAGGCCGCCCGCCATGCTGCACTATGCCGACCGCCAGATCGCCAATCCGCGCCGCATCATGCCGGCCGGCACGCATATGGGCGGGCCGCAGAAAGCCTGGTTCAAAGCGGCGATGACCGCATCGAAAGCGCGCTGGCGCATCTGGGCGAACAGCGTTCCGGCGCTCGCCATGCGCCTCGATTTCGCGAGCCTTCCATTCGTTGGCTTCGAAAACGGCTATGTCGGCACCGACGGCTGGCAAGGCTATCCGGGCGAGCTGCGCGAGCTGATGGGATTTCTGAAAGACGAGAAGATCGGCAATGTCATTTCCTGCGCCGGCGACTATCACGCCCATATCGCCGGACGCCTGCCGGTCGATCCCGACGCGGATGCGCTCGCTTTCTCGGCGGTCGAATTCGTCACCACCGGCGTCAGCTCCGGCGCCATGTTTTCCGGCGCCGAGCAGGCCTCGCGTTCGAGCGCCTTCTTCCGCCGCGCCGTCGTCATCGAGGACGGCGGCAAGCTTCTTGAAAACTTCAACAACACGGTCGTGAACGGTCTGCGTTCGGGCCTCATCGCCAACTATGCCAACTCAGCCAAGGTCGGCGCCATGTTCCGCAATGAACGCGCAAGCCCCGGCCTCGGCTATCTCGATTCCAATTCCCACGGCTATGCCATCGCCACGTTGACCGCCGACAGGATGACGGTCGATCTCGTCAATGTCGGCGATGTCTCCAAGGACGCCGGCCCCGACGGCTCGCCGGTCCTCCGCCGCGCGCGCTTCACGGTCAAATCATGGCCGGGCGGCGCCGATCCTGTCCTTGATGGCCCGGAATTTGAGGGCGAGCCCGCCTTTCCCTATCCGCCCACGACAGCCTGAACTTGCCTTCCCCGTGCCACCGCCTAAGCTTGCCGCATCAGAGCGGCGGGTAACGCCGCCATGCGAACAGGGAACTGCGAACGATGTCTTTTTCCGATTACGCCGCCTATGACGGGCTGGGCCTCGCCGCGCTGGTGAAGAAAAAAGAAGTCACCGCCGCCGAACTCGCCGAGGAGGCGATCAAACGCATCGAGGCGAACAATCCGAAACTCAACGCCGTCGTCCTCAAGCTCTACGACAGGGCGCGCGCCACGGCGAAGTCGCCGGTCGGCGGTCCGTTCGAGGGCGTGCCTTTTCTGCTGAAGGATGCGTTCGGCGACATGGCCGGTACGGCGACGCGCGACGGCTCGCGCTTCCGCTCCAACATTCCGGTCGAGCATGACTCGACGCTGGCCGCGCGCTTCAAGGCGGCGGGCGTCGTCGTCCTCGGCAAGACCAACGTGCCCGAATACACGCTGTTGCCGACGACGGAGTCCGTGCTCTATGGCGCGGCCTGCAATCCCTGGAACACCGCGCATTCGACAGGTGGATCCTCGGGCGGGTCCGCCGCGGCCGTCGCCGCCGGCTTCGTGCCGCTCGCCCATGCCAACGACTCCGGCGGCTCGATCCGCATTCCCGCTTCCGCCTGCGGT
>DASVNC010000201.1:0-3426 GCA_036384055.1 Parvibaculum sp. | reverse complement strand
GGTGCAATAAGGGGCATAGCCGCCGCCGCCGACCAGGGCGCAGACGCGGTCGCCCGTTTTCCAGAGCGTGACGCCGGGTCCGGTGGCGGCGACCTCGCCGGCGATTTCGAGGCCGGGGGTCTCGGGCGCGCCGGGCGGCGGGGCGTAAAAGCCCATGCGCTGGATCGTGTCCGGGCGGTTGACGCCTGCCGCCTCGACCTTGACGAGGATTTCCCCATGTCCGGGGACAGGCACGGGGATTTCCCTTGGGACCAGCACCTCCGGCCCGCCGGGCTTCGAAATGGCGATGGCGGTCATGGTGGTCGGCAAGCTGGTCATGGGAGGCTCTCCGGCGCTGCTGGAAGGGTTGAAGGTCTAGCCGGACCCTAGGAGACTGACAACCGGAACCGCGACCAGCGGGCCTCTATGGAGGTCGAGGAGGATAAGTTGGACAGAGACGATCTGGAGCCCCGGAAACGCCGCGACGAGGCGCTGGCGGCGCTGGCGCGCGAGGACCTCAGCCTGCTCGGCATCGAGGAACTGAAGGCGCGAATCACCGCGCTGGAAAGCGAGATTGCGCGGATCGCTGCCCAATTGGAGAGCAAGAAGGGAAGCCTGTCCGCGGCGGAGGCACTGTTCAAGCGATGAGAGCCGGATATCTAAACCCTTGCGCGTGTGAGGTTTTTACAAACCGGCACGTAAATCTTTAGGTGTGAGCGATTGCCGGGGAATTCGCCGGTTTGATTGCGACTTAACAGTTTGGTAAACATCGAAGGGCTAGGGTGACCTTGCGTAACCCAGTTCTCTGGGTTTTGAGTGGTTCCTATCCACTCTGTTTGACGCCTCCCTGTTAGAACTGAGCCGCGGGCATTCCGCGGCTCTCTTTTTTGTCCCCTTTATTGCCCCCCGGGTTTTTGTGCCCCCGTTTTAGGCACCCGCCGTCCTCGCCAGCGTCCGCGCGCGGGACTGGCATGGATGTTGATCCCTCAAGACCTGTCTGTACCGCGATGGGACAGGCGGGATGAAGGGGCAGACGGAATGAGTGCGGACTACGGGGACAACGATATCGAATTCGCCGACACGGCCGAGGTGACGTTTCAGACGTTCATGACGTCTGATCTTTTTCAGCGGACCTACCGGGAAGGCATGCAGCTGGTTGAGGAGACCTCCGCCTATCTCGACGGGCCGGGACGCGCGGCCGCGCGCCACCTGTCGCGGCAGGCCTCGCTCGCCTATGCGGGCGAAAGCATGCGCCTGACGACGCGGCTGATGCAGGTGGCCGCCTGGCTGCTGGTCCGCAAGGCCGTGCATGAAGGCGAGATGATGGCGGAGGAGGCGACGGCCGAAAAATACCGCCTTGCCGCCAAGGAAATCGCCCGCTCAGGCCGCATCGCCGGCGCGCAGGCGCTGCCCGCGCCGCTGCTGGATCTGATCGAGCGTTCGGAACGGCTTTACGCGCGTGTCGAGCGGCTGGACACGCAATTGCGCGGACGGCCGGCGGTCGTCGAGGCCTCGCATCCCCTGGCGGATCATTTCGACAAGGTGGAAGCCTTTTTCCGCGAAACGCTGAAGCGCCATTCGGGCGGCCGCGACTGAAGCCTGTCGCTGCCCCAAAATGAAAAAGCCCCGCGCAAGCGGGGCTTTGTCGTTTCAGCGGATGGCCGGGCCTCAGTTGCCGAGGTTGCCGAACTTCTGCTTGAAGCGGCTGACGCGACCGGCGCGGTCGACGAGCTGCTGGCCGCCGCCCGTCCAGGCCGGATGCGTGGTCGGGTCGATGTCGAGCGTCAGCGTGTCGCCTTCCTTGCCGTAGGTCGAGCGGGTCTGGAAAGTCGTCCCGTTGGTCATCGCCACGGTGATCATGTGGTAGTCGGGATGGGTGTCTTTCTTCATGGCTCGGCCTTTTACGGACTTTGGTGCGGGACTTCGGAAAGCGGGGCGCGGCCTTAACCCTTGAAAGGCGGCCGCCGCCGGAATGGGGGCTTATAGCGAAGCCCGGAGCCGCTGACAAGCAGCCTTGAAGAGGCCCGAAAGGGGCTTTGCGCGGAGATGCCGCAGTATAGGGGCAGGCCCTTAATCGACCTTGCGGGGCGTGGTTGCTATATGAGCGGGGAGAGTGTCCCTTACCGCCACCCGAAAAGAGCCGCTGGAGCGCATGAGCGAGACATCGAACCCCACCGTCGAGGCCATCGAGGAAGAAGCCCAGCGCCGCAAGCCGGCCAAGGGCGTCCGCCCCATCGCCAAGTTGATGCCCTTTATCGGGCGCTACAAGGGCGTGATCGCTTTCGCCTTCGCCGCGCTGGTCTTTGCGACCCTGTCGACGCTGGTCATGCCGATGGCGGGCGGGCGGCTGATCGATCTTCTCGCCCGCAACGACGGCTCGGGGGCGGCGGCGGGTTTCATCGACAAATATTTTCTGGCGCTGATCGCCGTGGCGCTGGTGCTGGGCGTCGCCAGCGCCTCGCGCTTCTATCTGGTGAGCTGGATCGGCGAGCGCGTGGTCGCCGATCTGCGCGAAGCCGTCTATGCGCATGTGCTGAAGCTGTCGCCGGTCTTCTTCGAGGTGACGCGGACGGGCGAAGTCCTGTCGAGGCTGACCGCCGACACGACGCTCATCAAGACGGTCGTCGGCTCGTCGGCTTCGATCGCCTTGCGCAATTCGTTTCTCTTTATCGGCGCCGCCGCCATGATGGTGTGGACGAGCCCGTGGCTTTCCGGCCTGGTGCTGCTCGCCATTCCGATGATCGTGCTGCCGCTTGTGATCTTCGGGCGCTGGGTCAGGCGTCTGTCGCGCGAGGCGCAGGACCGCGTTGCCGACACGAGCGCCTTCGGCACCGAGAGCCTCAATTCCATCCAGACGGTGCAGGCCTTCACGCATGAAGAGATCGACCGCCGCCGTTTCGACGACACGGTCGAGCGTTCGTTCGACACGGCGCGGGCGCGGATGCGGGCGCGGGCGGTGCTGACGGCGCTGATCTTCTTCCTCGGCCTGTCGAGCGTCGTCGGCGTCTTGTGGTTCGGTACCCATGCGGTGATGGCGCATCAGATGACCGGCGGCTCGCTCGCCCAGTTCATTCTCTATGCGCTTTTCGCGTCGGGCTCGCTTGCGGCGCTGTCGGAAGTCTGGGGCGACATGCAGATGGCGGCGGGCGCGACGGAGCGGCTAGTGGAGCTGCTCGCCGTTGAACCGGCGATCCGCGCGCCGGCGCTGCCGAAGGTGCTGCCGCTGCCGCCGCGCGGCGAGATCAGGTTCGAGAACGTCACTTTCTCCTATCCGACACGCCCGCATGTATCGGCGCTGCATGGCTTCTCGCTCGACGTGCGGCCCGGCGAGACTGTGGCGATCGTCGGCCCGTCGGGCGCGGGCAAGAGCACGACGTTCCAGTTGCTGTTGCGCTTCTACGATCCGTTGTCGGGCCGCATCGTCATCGACAATGTCGACATCGCGAA
>DASVNC010000200.1:0-15948 GCA_036384055.1 Parvibaculum sp. | reverse complement strand
CGGCTGAAGGGCGATATCGCCATCGGCCATGTGCGCTATTCGACGACGGGCGAGACGATCCTGCGCAATGTGCAGCCGCTTTTCGCCGACCTCTGGGGCGGCGGTTTCGCCATCGCGCATAACGGCAATCTGACCAATGCGATCACGCTGCGGAACGAGCTTGTCCGTGGGGGCGCCATCTTCCAGTCGACCTCCGACACCGAGACCATTCTGCAGCTCGTCGCGCGCAGCCGGGCGACGCGGGTCATGGACCGCTTCGTCGATGCGCTGCGGCAGATCGAAGGCGCCTATGCGCTGGTCGCCCTGACGCCGAAGAAGCTGATCGGCGCGCGCGATCCGCTCGGCATCCGGCCGCTCATTCTGGGTCGTCTCAACGGGGCGCCAATTCTTTGCTCAGAGACCGTGGCGCTCGACATCATCGGCGCGGAATTCGTGCGCGAGATCGAGCCGGGCGAGATCGTCGTCGCGACACGCGAGGGCATCGAATCCATCCGGCCCTTCCCGCCCCGCCAACCGCGTCCTTGCGTCTTCGAATACATCTACTTCGCGCGGCCCGACAGCATCGTCGCCGGGCGCAGCGTTTACAACGTGCGCAAGCAGCTTGGCGGCGAACTCGCGCGCGAGAGCCATGTCGACGCCGACGTCGTGATCCCGGTGCCGGATTCGGGCGTACCGGCAGCCATCGGCTATGCACGGGAATCCGGCATTCCCTTCGAGCTCGGCATCATCCGCAATCACTATGTCGGCCGGACCTTCATCGAGCCGACGCAGCACATCCGCCAGCTCGGCGTGAAGCTGAAGCACAATGCCAACCGCGCCGTTGTCGAAGGCAAGCGGATCATCCTGATCGACGACTCCATCGTCCGCGGCACGACCTCGGTCAAGATCGTGCAGATGATGCGCGAAGCGGGTGCCCGCGAGGTGCATATGCGCATCGCCAGCCCGCCCATCACTCATCCGGACTTCTACGGCATCGACACGCCGGAACGCGAACAGCTTCTCGCCGCGCAATACGATCTGGAAGGCATGCGCGACTATATCGGTGTCGACAGTCTTGCCTTCATTTCGGTCGACGGCCTCTATCGCGCGATGGGCTATCCGCGCCGCGATCAGGAACATCCGCAGTTCACCGATCACTGCTTCACCGGCGACTATCCGACGCCGCTCACCGACCGCACCGGCGAGCAGCGGACGAGCCAATTGTCGTTGCTCGCCGAGATCGCGTAAGAGACATCAACATGAGTGGACGGCTTCAGGACCGACTGGCGGTCATCACCGGCGCATCGCGCGGCATTGGCCGGGCGGTGGCGCTCGGCATGGCGGCGGAAGGCGCGCATGTCATTCTGGTTGCGCGCACGGTGGGCGGACTCGAAGAAGTGGATGACGAAATCCGCAAGGTGGGCGGCAAGGCGACGCTCGTGCCTTTCGACCTCACCGACTATGACGGCATCGACCGGCTGGGCGCGACGATCTTCGAGCGCTGGGGCAAGCTCGACATTCTGGTCGGCAATGCGGGCACGCTCGGTATTCTCTCGCCGATGAGCCACCTCGCGCCGAAAGAGTGGGAGAAGATCGTCTCCACCAACATCACGGCGAACTGGCGGCTGATCCGGTCCTTCGAACCGCTGCTGAAGCGCTCGGATGCGGGCCGCGCGATCTTCGTCACCTCGGGGGCCGCGCACAAGTTCCGGCCCTATTGGGGCGGCTATGCGATGAGCAAGGCGGCGCTGGAAGCCATCGTCAAGACATGGGCGGCGGAGTGCGAGAATACCAGCATCCGCGCCAACCTCGTCAGTCCCGGCCCGACGCGCACCGCCATGCGCAAACAGGCCATGCCCGGCGAAGACCCCACCAGCCTGACAAGGCCCGCCGACCTCGTGCCGCTCTTCATCGAGCTCGCGCTGCCGGCCTGCACGAAGAATGGCGAAGTCGTCGAGTTTCAGCGCGTGAAGGCCTGAGACAGTTTCGGGGGAATACCGTGGACGAGAGACTTATCAAATCGGCCCACGGGTTGAGTTTTCCCGACGCCGTGGCCAGACTGACGGAAGCGGGCGTCGTCCGCTACACGGTCGACCTCATTCGCTGCGAGCGGACGCTGTACGGGCTCGACGACGAGACGTTGCAGGACGATGTCGCGGTCGACACGAAGCTCGAAGTGTCGCCGCATTTTACGGAAGCCACGTTGCGCTCGGCGCTCGCCGCCGTGCAGGCAGGCCAGATCGACTACGCGGCGTTTCTCGCCCAGATCATGGCGGCCGGCGTTGCGAGTTATGCGGTCTTCATTCGCGGGCGCAAGGTCGTCTATACGGGCCGCAACGGCGACGCGCTGACAGAGCCGTTTCCCGGCGGCAAATGAACTTCAGTTGTTCCGCTTCTTCTTTTCCGCGAAGGGGTTCGCGCGCTGGCGCATGAACAGGCGGATCGGCACGGCGGGCAGGTCGAATGCCTCGCGGATCGCATTCACCAGATAGCGGCGATAGGCGGTCGGCACCTCCTCGGCGCGGCTTGAAAAAATCGCAAATGTCGGCGGGCGCGATTTCACCTGCGCCATATATTTCAGATTGATCGCCCTGCCCTTCGAGGCCGGCGGCGGATGGCGCGAAACGGCGTCCGTCAGCCAACGGTTGAGCTTGGCCGTCGAGATGCGCGCGTTCCAGAGCGCATGTACCTTCTCGATTTCAGGCATCAGCTTGTCGAGGCCGCGTCCGGTCAGGGCCGAGAGCGTGACGATGGGAAGACCGCGCACCTGTGGCAGCAGCCGCTCCAACTCCTCGCGCAGTTCGCGGAGTTTCGCCTGGGGTTCCTCGACCGTGTCCCATTTGTTGACGACGACGATCATCGCCCGGCCTTCCTGTTCGACGAGATCGGCGATGTGCAGATCCTGCCGTTCAAAAGGAATGCTGGCATCGAGCGTGATGGCCACGACTTCGGCGAAGCGGATGGCGCGCAAGGTGTCGGCGACCGAAAGCTTTTCGAGTTTCTCGGTGACGCGGGCGCGGCGGCGCATACCGGCCGTGTCCCAGAGCTTCACGCGGCGGCCGCGCCAGACCCACTGAATGCCGATGGCGTCGCGCGTGATGCCTGCTTCGGGGCCTGTCAGCATGCGGTCTTCGCCCAGCAGCTGGTTCACCAGCGTCGACTTGCCGACATTCGGCCGGCCGACGACGGCGATGCGGAGCGGCGCTTCGAGATCGGGTTCGTAAGGCGCTTCGGGATCGAAACCGGCTTCCGCTTCGGCGTCGACATTCAGCGCCTCCTCGACCGCCTGTTCGCGCTCCTCGGCGTCAACGCCATCGACCAGCGGCTGCAACGCCTGGTAAAGCGCGGAAAGGCCTTCGCCATGCTCGGCAGACAGCGGAAGCGCGGCGCCAAGACCGAGCTCGAAGGCTTCCATGCGGCCCGCTTCGCCCGCTCCGCCTTCGCACTTGTTGGCCGCGAGGATGACGGGCGTCGGCGATTTTCTGAGTATCTGGGCGAAGCGTTTGTCGAGCGGCGTCACGCCGGCGCGCGCGTCCATCAGCAACAGGCAGGCATCGGCCTCGGCGACGGCCGCGTCGGTCTGGCGGCGCATCCGCGCTTCCAGGCTGTCGCCGGTCGCTTCTTCGAGGCCGGCCGTGTCCATGACCGTGAAGGTGAGATCGCCCAGGCGGCCCTCGCCTTCGCGGCGATCGCGCGTAACGCCCGGCGTGTCATCGACGAGCGCAAGCTTCTTGCCGACCAGCCGGTTGAACAGCGTCGATTTGCCGACATTCGGACGCCCGACAATGACGAGCTTGAATGACACCGCTTGCCTCGCTTGCAGCACTATTGGCAGCCGTCGCGCTTAACGATACGCGACCAATTCGCCGTCGTCGGTGAGAATATAAACGATTCCATCGGCGACGATGGGTGCGATCAGGGTTTTGCCCGGCAGATCGATCTTGCCGATGATCTTGCCCGTGTAGGGCGAGACCGAGACCGCGGTGCCCGCCGACGAGACGAAGATCAGCCGGTCGCCAGCCAGCAGCGGACCGCTCCACTCGATCGGATCTTCCTTGTCTTCCATGTCTTCGTAGCGATCGAGCTTGGTCAGCCAGCGGATGCGCCCGTCGCGCCGCGACAGGGCGACGATTTCCTGATCGGTGGTGATGAGGAAGACGTATTCGCCGGCGACCCAGGGCGTCTGCACGCCGGGAATGTCTTTCGTCCAGACGCGCTCGCCGGTGCGCAGGTCGATGGAGACCATGCGGCCCGAATGGCTGATGGCAAAGACGCGGTCGCGGTCGATGACGGGACGTCCGGCAATATCGTTCAGCTCGCTCAGCGAGGTGAGGTTGCCGGTGCGGGTCAGAGAGTCCGACCAGAGCACCGTGCCGTTCTCAACGCGAAGCGCGAAGAGCTCGCCCGACGAATAGGGCGAAACGACGATCGAGCCGGCGACGGCGGGACTGGTCGAGGCCAGAATGCCGGCGCTTTCGGCAATGCCGCGGTGACGCCAGATGATTTCGCCATCCGCTTCGGCAAGACACAGCGTCTGATTGTCCGAGGTGATCGCAAAGACCCGGCCGCCGTTTGCCGTCGGCGAGGCGCGGAACGGCACGCCGGCGCTGGCTGTCCAGATAACGTCGCCGCTGCCGGCCTTCAGCGCATATACAAAACCGAAGCCGGTGGTGACGAAGATCTTGCCGTCTTCATAGGCCAGACCGCCGCCCCGCCCCTTTTCGGAATCCTCGTCGTCGGGCGTCAGATCGCGCTTCCAGAGCTGGCTGCCGGTCTTGGCGTCGAATGCGCGGACGGTCGTCTCGGAGTCCTGAACGAAAATCTTTCCTTCGGCGACGATGGGCGACGCGATGATGCGAGAAATATCGCTGGCGCCTGCACCGGCGCTAGTGCTCCACATCCGGTCGAGCTTGCCCGGCGCGGCGAGATGATACATGGCGTTGTCCGCCGTGCCGCCCGGCTGCGTCCAGTCCTTGTTCTCGAAGGGCTTGGGCAATTCGACATCGGTGTCGAGCGTCGTCGGATCGACTTCGAGCTTGGTTTCAAGCTCCATCACCGAAAGCCGCTTTCCCGGCAGCTTCGGCTTCGCCGCCGACGTGAACCAGTCGCCGACCGTATCGCAGCCCGCCAGGCCGAGCGTGGCGACGGCGACCAGCGCGAGAACGAAAATCCGGGCGCGCCGGAGGTTCTGAAATTCAGCGGCCATTGAGATCACTCCGGCTTCTTGCCGGCCGCCGCATCGGCGGCTCCGGCTTTGTTGGCTCCGGCTGCCAAGGGCGCCGCTCCCGTCGCCTTAGCGGCATTGTCCGCGGGCGCCGGCAAATGCGGCGCAATGAGCGCCTGCATCACATGGGCGCGGTCGCGCAAGCCGGCCGAAGCCTGAGGATCGTTGACGATGGCGTCGAATTCTTTTTCGGCTTCGACATATTTGCCGGCCTTCCATGCCGCCAGGCCCACAAGCTCATGCGCGTTGTGGCGCCAAGGGTCATCGGCGCCGAGAACCGGCTCCATGCGCTTTTTCATTTCATCGTAGGAAGCCGTGTCCACAAGCAGGATGCCAGCCTTGATGCGCGCCATATCGCGCATGATGGCCGTCCCGTCGGAGCTGCCGGCGATGGAATCGTAGACGGCGACGGCGCCCTTGCGGTCGCCGGCGTCGAGAAGCGCCGCGGCCTGGCGCAATTTCGCCAGCGCGGCATATCCGCTCGGCGCGGTCGTGGCGAAGTCGCCGAACTGCCTGGCCGTCTCTTCCGGCTTCTGCTTCGCCGCCGCCGCAACGATGGCGTCGTAGCGCGCAGAGGCCGCTTCGCTCTTCGAGAGCTGATAGGAGCGCCAGCCGACGACGATCGCAGCCACAAGCACGATGGCGGCGGCGAGGCCGACGACGTAGATGCCGTATTTTTCCCAGAGTTGCTTCACCTGATCGCGGCGAAGGTCTTCTTCAATTTCACGGAAAAGATCGGTCAAGGCAGCACTCCGAGAAGACGTGAAGCACGCGGGAGGACGTTATGGAAATGTGCGGAAAAGCTCCCCCGGCGGCGCCCGCTTGCGCAGGCGGCGTAAAATAGCCCGGAGCCCTCGGGATGGCAAACCTCAAGCGGCGGCAAAGAGCCGCAAACACCTGAATTATTTTACTTTTTTCATGCCGTAGGTGTTTTCGACCGCCGGAAACGTGCGGGCGCGGACTTCGCGGGCGTAAGCCTCCGCGGCGCCCGATATCTGGTCGCCGAGCGTCGCGAATTCCTTGACGAACTTCGGCGCCTTGGGCGACAGGCCGAGCATGTCTTCCAGCACCAGAATCTGGCCGTCGCAGGCAGGCGAGGCGCCGATGCCGATGGTCGGGACATCGATCATCCGGGTGATCTTGGCGGCGAGCGGCTCGGCCATGCCCTCGAGCACGACGGCGAAGGCGCCGGCCTCGGCAACCGCGAGCGCGTCTTCCTCGATCGCGGCCCACTCCTCCTCGACGCGGCCCTGCGTCTTGAAGCCGCCCATGACCTGGATCGACTGGGGCGTCAGGCCGATATGGGCGACAACCGGAATGCCGCGCTCGTTGAGATAGTGGATCGTTTCGGCGATACGGATGCCGCCTTCAAGTTTCACCGCGGTGCAGCCCGTTTCCTTGATGATGCGGACGGCGTTGCGGAACGCTACTTCCGGGCTTTCCTCATAGGAGCCGAAGGGCATATCGACGACGACGAGCGCCCTGTCCGTGCCGCGCATGACCGCCGCGCCATGCGCGATCATCATGTCGATGGTGACGCCAAGCGTCGTCTCCATGCCGTACATGACCATGCCGAGCGAATCGCCGACCAGGATGATGTCGACATAGGGGTCGATGTAGCGCGCGGTATGGGCGTGATAAGCGGTCAGACTGACGATGGGTTCGCCGCCCTTGCGGGCGCGAATCTCGGGCACGGTGATGCGCTTGATTTTGGGCTGAACGGACATGGGACCATCCTTAACTCTGGGCCGGGGGCACCCTCTATATGGGGGCTCGCGGGGAATTGCGGCAGCGGCCGGATGCCGCGACGAAAAGAGCTTACTTTACAAGCCCTTAGATGCCTCCCGACACCTTTCCTGATCCTTGTCTGCGGACCTTAGCGGTAATGGCCAGCCAGCGCAATCAGGCCGGTTCGGCAGCCTCCGGCGCAGCGGCGGCGGGAAGGCCGATGATTTCGCGATAGGCGACGGAGAGATACGTGATCGTGAGCATCGCCGTGAGGACGAAGATTGGCGTGTCAAAAAGTATGCCTGCGGCGGGGCTCATCGCCTGAATCACTTGGGATGCGCCAAGCATCAGGCCGACAGGTAGGTAGACCAGCACTGAGTAAAAAAGCAGGCGCCATGAGTTTCCGCGTGTCTGTTCCCAAACAAACCGCAAACTGCTCGAATTTCCGAGCGCAACGTGCGGCAATACCAGCATCCATTTCCCCCAGAAGAGACCGCCTACAAGCAACATTGCAGTAAGTGGAAATGCCGCGAGGGCAACGTGAGCCAAAACGTCGTCCTTCCCTGCCCCATCAACGGGAATCAAAGCCGCCGCCGCTGTTCCGGTGATAAGTCCAGTGATAATAACTGGCATCATCAAAGCGATACCGACCAAAAGCGACGCCCAAAGATAGAGCAACTCCCGCCGTCCAATACCGAATCCGGTACGCAATAGACCACGTGCTTTTTCGCCAAGTAGCACAAAGCGGTGAAAGCCGACCGCCATCATCGGCGTACAAAGCAACAGAGATAAGCCAACGAAAAACGCGGCTCCTCCAATTTGGGTCGCAACCGCTTGTTTCGCCTCCGTCGAGCTGTAGGACGATAGACGGTTCAGCGCAGGCGCGATCCACAACGCCATCGCAATCCTCGAAGAAATAAGGAAGATCAAAGGCAGCCACGCGACACGCACCAGATCCCAAAAGTGCGTGAATACACCGGCATAAACCTCGTGGAACGATCGAATTATCGGCAGCTTTTTCATGCGTTCCCCCAGAAGCAATCATGAATGTAGCTGCGGAACAGCCGCGCCGCCAAGCACCGGCCGTCTACATCGTCTCCGGATGATCCATGTCGTTGGCGAGCGTGCCGGGCGGGCCGATGAGTTCGCGGTAGGCAACCGAGAGAATGGCGACATTGACGATGGCGAAGAAGACATAGACCACCGCATAGACGATGAGCGGCACAATCGCCGGCAGGCCGAGCGCAGCGGCCACCCATGCGACCAGCCAGAAGAAGATGGCAATGGGCAGGCCGGTCAAAAGGATGAGCGCGACCAGTCGCCAGAAATTATTCCGCGTGCGCTCGAGAATGAGGCGCGCATTCATCGGTTCATCGACGGCGACGGCGACGGCGGGCAGCAGCAGCGATAGGCGGACAAAATAATAGATGCCGACCATGAGCAGCAGCAGGCCGACAAAGCCGATCAGCGAACCCGTCGGGCCAGCCGCCGGGTCGCTGAATTCGGTTGTCCCCATTGTAATGATGAAGCCCGGCATGAACAGGAGAAGCAGAAAGAACGAGACGAGGAGAAACCGCCCCTCGCGCCGACCGAACCGCAAATGGACTTTACCGGGCGCGGCGTCGCCGACCAGAATGAACCGGTGCCAGGCCACCGCGATAATCGGCCAGAGAAAAAGCGTCGCCGTCTCCACCAGGAATTGAAGGACCGGCAGATCGCGCGCGTCGATGAGGGCCGCGACGATGGACAGCGCCACCCAGAGCGCGCACGGCAGCCAGATGAGGCGGAGCATTTCGCCGAGATTGTTCCAGGCGCCGCTATAGGCCTCGCGCAGCGCCGCCAGAACATTCAGCCGCTTCGGGTTGAACTCGTCGCGAAGCTCGGTCATGCGATCGCTCATCCTGTCCCCTTCCGTCAGTCGCCTTTTGCCTTCTTCGCGTCGAGCGCAAAGATTTGCTTCTGGTAGTCCTGGTTCGACGGCTCGAGGCCGAGCGCCTTCATGTAATCATTGCGCGCCGCGGCGAGGTTGCCCTGCGCTTCCTCGACCGCACCGCGCACGAAGTAGTTCGCGCCCCGCATCGGGTCGAGCTTGACGGCGGCGTCGGCATCGGCGAGCGCCGCATCGTACTCGTGCAGATCCCTGCGCGCATTGGCGCGATTGGCGTAAATCATCGAGTCACGCGGCGTGTGCTTCAGGGCCAGCGTGTAGTCAACGACGGCGTTTTTCGGCTGGCCGAGATTGCGGAAGGCGACGCCGCGATTGATGAGCGCGCCGACAAGATCCGGCTCGGAGAGATCGCCCGAGTTGATCGCCTTGGTGCAATAGTCGACAGCGGCCTTGTCGTTGCCGCCACGGAACTGCGCGTAGCAAAGATTATTGTCGTCATTGCCGTCGGCGATCGCCGACGATGCCACGCAGCCGCTCAATACCGCGACAAACCCGAAAATCAGACCACGCCCCATGCCACCGTCACTCCCGCTTGAAGTCAGCGGAAGAGATTAACCTGTCCGGGGCACATTTGAAATGACGGGCTGGCTGTAGGAAATGACCGTCGGCGAGCGGCCGCCCCGCCCTTCCGACCGCTTTTCACTATCGCGCAATTCGATGACGCGACTGAAACGCTTCTGCGGGGGCGTCGGCGCCTCTGCCGTCCGTCTTCCGCCATCGACGAAGAAGGCGTGACGCTCAAGGCAATCGCCGAGGTCATCGGCCGCGGACGCACCGACATCAAGCGCAGGCACGAATGCGCTGCTGAACTGGAAGCCGGCTATTTCAAGGTGTGAATGGATCGACGTGGCCGCGTTGCAGCCGTGTTGCTCATTCCCACTCAATCGTGCCCGGCGGCTTCGAGATCACGTCGTAGACGACGCGGTTGATGCCTTTGACCTCGTTGATGATGCGCGTCGAGACGCGGCCGAGGAAGTCGTGGGTGAAGGGGTAATAGTCAGCCGTCATGCCGTCGGTCGAGGTGACGGCGCGGAGTGCGCAGACATAGTCGTAGGTGCGGCCGTCGCCCATGACGCCGACGGTGCGCACGGGCAGCAGCACCGCGAAGGCCTGCCAGATCGTGTCGTAAAGCCCGGCCTTGCGGATCTCGTCGAGATAGACAACGTCGGCCTTGCGCAGGATGTCGAGTTTCTCGCGGGTGATTTCGCCGGGAATGCGGATCGCAAGGCCCGGCCCCGGAAACGGGTGGCGGCCGACGAAATCTTCCGGCAGGCCAAGCTCGCGGCCCAGCACGCGGACTTCATCCTTGAAGAGTTCGCGCAGCGGCTCAACGAGCTTCATGTTCATGCGCTCGGGCAGGCCGCCGACATTGTGATGGCTCTTGATTGTGACCGAGGGGCCGCCGGTGAAGGAGACGCTCTCGATGACATCCGGATAAAGCGTACCTTGCGCGAGAAAAGCCGCGCCGCCGATTTTCTTCGCTTCGGCCTCGAAGACATCGATGAAGGTCGCGCCGATGATCTTGCGCTTCTTCTCGGGGTCGGTGACGCCGTCGAGCTTGCCGAGGAAGAGGTCTGTCGCGTCGTTGTGGACGAGCGGAATGTTGTAGTGATGGCGGAAGAGGTTCACCACCTGCTCCGCCTCGCCCGCGCGCATCATGCCCGTGTCAACGAAGACGCATTGAAGCTGGTCGCCAATGGCCTCGTGCAGAAGCACCGCGACAACGGATGAATCGACGCCGCCGGACAGACCGCAGATCACGCGCTCCTTGCCGACCTCTTTGCGAATGCGCGCAATTTCCGTTTCGCGGAAGGCGGCCATCGTCCAGTCGGGTTTGCAGCCGGCGATCTTCAGCACGAAGTTCTTCAAAAGCGCCGCGCCGTCCAGTGTGTGCATGACTTCCGGGTGAAACATCAGGCCGTAGAAGCGGCGCTTGTCGTCGGCAATGGCGGCGAAGGGCGCGCCTTCGCTGACGCCGACGACATGGAACCCGGGCGGCGGCACGGTGATGCGGTCGCCGTGGCTCATCCAGACCTGCGGGTGATCGCCGGGTTTCCAGATGCCATCAAAGAGCGCGTTGGATTCGCGCACATCGACCAAAGCGCGGCCGAATTCCCGATGATCGGAACTTGCGACCTCGCCGCCGAGCTGCGCGGCCATCGTCATCTGGCCGTAGCAGATGCCCAGCACCGGCACGCCCATCTCGAAGACTTGCTGCGGTGCGCGCGGCGTGCCGAACTCGGCGACCGAGGCCGGGCCGCCGGAGAGGATGACCGCTTTCGGAGCGAATTTTTCGAGGACGTCGCCGGCTTTCTGGAAGGGAACGATTTCGCAATAGACGCCGCTTTCGCGCACGCGGCGCGCGATGAGCTGTGTCACCTGGCTGCCGAAATCTATGATGAGAATGCGATCGGTCATTGTCCGTTCAATTCTTCCGTTCGAGAACAGCGATGAAAAATCCGTCGGTGCGGGTCGAGGCCGGCGAGAGACGCAGCGCACCGCCCTTGGGCGCGGGCGGCGGCGTCACACCTTCCGGCCAGAACTTGTCCCAGGCTGCCAGCGCATAGCCGGAATGCGCGGCAAGGAACGCATCCACCTGCGCTTCGTTTTCGCTCGGCAGCAGCGAGCAGGTGACATAGACGAGCCGCCCGCCGGGGCGAACGAGGCGGGCGCCGCGCGCCAGCACCTCGGCCTGTGTCGCCCGGTAGCTGTCGAGAAGCTCCGGCGTCAGCCGCCAGCGTGCGTCCGGGTTACGCCGCCAAGCGCCGGAGCCGCTGCAGGGCGCATCGACCAGAACGCAATCCATGCGCGCCTCGAGGTCGGCGAAATCCGCATCGGGACCGCCCGGCAGAATGTGCGGTTTGATGAAGCGCGTCTGGATATTGCGTGCGCCGGCGCGCTGGGCGCGCGGCATCAGCCGTCCGAGGCGGCGGCGGTCCGTGTCGCAAGCATGGATCTGTCCTCGGCCGCCCATCGCCGCGGCCATCGCCAGCGCCTTGCCGCCGCCGCCTGCGCAGAGATCGACGATCTGTTCGCCGGGCTTGGCCGCCGCGATGAGACAGGCAAGCTGCGAGCCCTCGTCCTGCAATTCGATCAGGCCGTCACGAAAGCTCTTGAGGCCGGCGATGTTTGCGCGCGCCTTGAGGCGCAGACCATGCGGCGCATGGGGCGTCGGCTCAGCTTCAACTTTTTCCTCGACAAGCGCCGCCAGCGCCTTGTCCCGGTCGGCCTTCAACGCATTGACGCGGAGATCGGTCGGAGCGCGCTCCATCAGCGCGGCCATTTCGGTTTCGAGACGCGAACCGAACGCCGCTACAAATTCGTCGTGCAGCCATTCGGGATAGTTGAGGCGCACGAAAGCGGGCGCTTCGTTGCCCGGCAGCGCGGCGTTTTTGAGCGCGGTCGCCTCGCCGGGTTCGAGTGGCGGCGGCGCATGACGCGCGCCATCGGCCAGCGCCATCGCGGCGGCGGCCCCTGCCCCATCGACCATCGCAACGGCGCCCAGCGCCAGCAGACGCGGCTCCTCGCTGCCCAGCGCCGTCGAAAGTTCGGATCGGTGGCGAAGCACGGTGAAGACGAGGTCGCTCACCGCGGCCCGGTCCTTCGAGCCGGCGTAACGGCTCGAACGCGCCCAGCCGTCGAAGACACGGTCGGCCGGTGCCTTGGTCCGGCCGATGGAAGAGAGAATGTCTATCGCCGCCTGAAGGCGGGCGCCGGGGGTCATGGCGTTCTCAAGCTGGTCAGATACCGATACCGGGATAGTTCGGCGCTTCGCGGGTGATGGTCACATCGTGCACATGGCTTTCGCGCAGGCTCGCGGAGGAGATGCGGACGAATTCCGCGCGGCTCTGGAATTCCTTCACCGTCGCCGAGCCTGTGTAGCCCATCGCGGCGCGCAAGCCGCCGACAAGCTGATGAATGACGCTGGCGACCGGACCCTTATAAGGCACTTGTCCTTCAATGCCTTCGGGGACGAGCTTCAGCGAATCCTTCACGTCCTGCTGGAAGTAGCGGTCGGCCGAGCCCAGCGCCATCGCGCCGACCGAGCCCATGCCGCGATAGGCCTTGTAGCTGCGGCCCTGAAAGAGGAAGACCTCGCCGGGGCTTTCTTCGGTGCCCGCAAAGAGCGAGCCGATCATCGCGCATTCGGCGCCCGCCGCGATCGCCTTGGCAAGGTCGCCGGAATATTTGATGCCGCCGTCGGCGATGACGGGGATGTCGGATTTCCGCGCCACCTCGACGGCGTCGAGAATCGCCGTGAGCTGCGGCACGCCGATGCCGGCGACGATGCGCGTCGTGCAGATCGAGCCCGGGCCGATGCCGACCTTGATCGCGTCCGCACCGGCATCGACCAACGCCTTGGCGCCGTCGCCCGTTGCGACGTTGCCGGCGATGACCTGCGTGGCGTTGGAGAGTTTCTTGATGCGCCGGACGGCCTCGGCAACATGCGAGGAATGACCATGCGCGGTATCGACGATGATGACGTCGCAGCCGGCGGCCAGCAGCGCCTCGGAGCGGGCGAAGCCTTCGTCGCCCACCGTGGTCGCGGCGGCGACGCGCAGGCGGCCCTGATCGTCCTTGCAGGCGTTGGGATGAAGCTGCGCCTTTTCGATGTCCTTCACGGTGATGAGGCCGATGCAGCGATAGGCGTCATCGACAACCAGCAGCTTTTCGATGCGGCGCTTGTGCAGGAGACGCTTGGCCTCTTCCTGGCTGACGCCGTCCGTCACGGTGACCAGGTTTTCCTTGGTCATCAGATTGCGCACAGGCTCGCGCAGGTTCGTCGCAAAGCGCACGTCGCGGTTGGTCAGAATGCCGGCGAGCTTGCCGCTGTCCTCGACGACCGGAATGCCGGTGATGCCGTGGCGCTCCATCAGCGCGAAGGCGTCTGCGAGCGTCGCGTCGGGGCCGATGGTGACCGGGTTCACGACCATGCCGCTTTCGAACTTCTTCACCATGCGGACCTGCTCGGCCTGCTGTTCGGGCAGCATGTTGCGGTGGAGAACGCCGATGCCGCCGGCCTGCGCCATCGCAATGGCGAGGCGGCCTTCGGTGACGGTGTCCATTGCGGCGGAGATGATGGGGATGCCGAGGCTCACCGAGCGGGTGAGTCGCGTGCGCGTATCGGCCTGGCTTGGCAAGATGGACGAGGCCGCTGGCAACAGGAGAACGTCGTCGAACGTCAGTGCTTCGCGGATCATCAGGCCAACCTCCTGTCCCGGTGCGCGGGACGTAATCGCGTGTTGGCGGTGGCTTCTACCACCCTTGCCGAATAAAGCAAAGGGTGTTGTTGCAATGCGTTATGCGCGTTTCGAACAGGCCGCTCGAAGCTCGCTAAGAGTCTGCGATTCGGCGGCGAAAGCCTTGAGCCAGCACGTACATTTCAGCCGAATCGGCGCGGCTCGCCTTTGGTTTCACATGGCGGACGACTTGAAAGTGCTGCTTCAACATCGCCAGAAGCTCGTTCTCCGTTCCGCCGCGCAAGACCTTGGCGCAATAGGTGCCGCCCTCGCTGAGCACATCGACGGCGAAGTCGGCGGCGGCCTCGCACAGCGCCATGATCTTCAGATGGTCGGTCTGGCGGTGGCCGGTCGCATGTGCGGCCATGTCGGAGAGAACGACATCGGCTTCGCCGCCGAGAACGGCCTTCACTTCCGCGTCGGCGCCCTCCGCCAGGAAGTCGAGCTTCATCACCGTGGCGCCCGGCAACTCATCCATGTTGCCGATGTCGACGCCGATGACGCGGCCCTTCTTGGCGCTCCGGCCTTCGAGCGCATGGGTGCGGGCGACGGCAATCTGGCACCAGCCGCCCGGCGCCGCGCCAAGATCGACGATACGGCCGCCCGGTTTCAGGAAATGAAACTTGTCGTCGATCTCGGCAAGCTTGTAGGCCGCGCGGGAGCGGAAGCCCTCTTTCTTCGCGGCATGGACATAAGGATCGTTCAGCTGGCGTTCGAGCCAGCGGGCGGACGAGAGCGTGCGCTTCTTCGCCGTCTTCACGCGCACGCGGAGCGAGCGGCTGCCGGCTTCGGGCCCCGTCGCATTCCCCGGCTTCCCGCCACCCGATTTCTTGCCCGTCATGAACCTGTCTCTGTTGTCTGGGTCGCCTGCCTGTGGCCGCGGCGCCTGCGGCGACGGCGGCGGCGATTGCGGTTTGCGTCCGCCTCCATCAGCGAAAGGAGGATGCCCTCGCGCAAGCCCCGGTCGGCGACACGCAGCCGCTCCGCCGGCCAGGCGCGCGCGATGGCCTCGAAAATCGCACATCCGGCCAGCACCAGATCGGCGCGTTCGCGGCCGACGCAAGGATGCGCGGCGCGGTCGTCATAGGTCATGGCCAGAAGGCCGCGCGTCACGCTCTCGACGTCGCGGGGCGAAATCCACGTCCCATCGACCCGGTTGCGGTCATAGCGCGGCAGGCCGAGATGCACGCCGGCAATGGTCGTTACCGTGCCGGAGGTGCCGAGCAGATGAAACTCGCCCTCCACGCCGATGCGCGCATCGCGCAGCCGGGCGACGAACGGCGCGATGCGCTCCGATACTTCATCGACCATGCGGTCATAGACATCGCCCGGCACTTCGACGCCGCCGTGGCGCTCGGCCAGCGTGACGACGCCGCAGGAGAGCGACGTCCAGTCCTCGATGCGCGGGCGGCGGGGCTTCGGACGGTCGGCTTCAGGCCGGTCCATGCTCACCCAGATGAGTTCGGTCGAGCCGCCGCCGATGTCGAAGACCAGCGCCGAGGAGCAGCTCCGGTCGAGCAGCGGCGCGCAGCCGGCGACCGCAAGGCGCGCTTCGTCCTCGGTCGAGACGATTTCGAGAGACAGGCCGGTTTCGGCTTTGACGCGGGCGATGAATTCGGCGCCGTTGGAGGCGATGCGGCAGGCTTCGGTGGCGATCAGCCGCGAACGGGCGACGCCCCGGCGGGTCATCTTGTCGGCGCAGATGCGCAAGGCATCTATCGAGCGGGTCATGGCGGCCTCGCCAAGCGAGCCGCGCGCCGTCAGCCCCTCGCCCAGCCGCACGATTCGGGAATAGGCATCCACGACCTTGAAACCCTCGCGGGTGCGCC
>DASVNC010000199.1:0-9770 GCA_036384055.1 Parvibaculum sp. | reverse complement strand
AGCGCCTCTGTCCACATGGTCTGGATGGAATCGATGACGACGGCGGCAGGCGCCTTGCCCTGTTCCAGCGTCGCCAGAGTGTCCTTGAGGTTGGTCTCCGCGCCAAGCTGCACCGGCGCATCGGCAAGGCCGAGCCGTCGCGCCCGCATGCGCACCTGCGCCACGGCTTCTTCGCCGGAGATATAAACGACATCGGCGCCTTTGCGCGCCAGCGCCGCCATCGCCTGAAGCAGCAGCGTCGATTTCCCGATGCCGGGATCGCCGCCCACAAGCAGAGCCGAGCCGGGCACGAGCCCGCCGCCGCAGACGCGGTCGAATTCGGCAACGCCGGTCACAAGACGCGGCGGGTCGGCCGTCTCGCCCTTGATAGACACGAGTTCGATCGAACGGCCCTTCGCCTTGCCGCTCTTTTGCGGCCCGCCGGCGACACCCGAGCTTTCGGCGATCTCCTCGACGATGGTGTTCCATTCGCCACAGGATTCGCAGCGCCCCGCCCAGCGCGGACTGACCGCGCCGCAGGACTGGCAGACGAATGTGCGAGACGCGCGCGCCATAGAAATCTCTTCGCCTTTTTTGCATTGTCACCCCGGCGAATGCCGGGGTCCAGGGGCGCTTGCTCCGTGTTCGCCGCTCCTGGTTCCCGGCACAAGGCCGGGATGACGCTGAGCTGGAAACTACGGCTTCAACACTTCCATCTTGATCGGGCCGTCGGCGCGGCCGTGGATGAACTGATCGACGTAATCGTTGCCGCTGTGGTCGATCTCTTCGCGCGTGCCTTTCCAGATGATCTTGCCCTTGTAGATCATGGCGATTTCGTCGGCGATCTTGCGCGAACTCGCCATGTCATGCGTGATCGAAAGCGCCGTCGCGCCGAGATCCTTCACGCTGGCGACGATCAGGTCGTTGATGACGTCGGCCATGATCGGATCGAGGCCCGTCGTCGGCTCGTCGAAGAAAATGATTTCCGGATCGGCGGCAATGGCGCGGGCGAGCGCCACGCGCTTCTGCATGCCGCCGGAAAGTTCGGCCGGATAAAGCTCGCCGACTTCTGGCCCGAGGCCCACCTTGCCGAGCTTCGAAATGGCGATGTCCTTGGCTTCCTTGCGTTTCATCTTGCGGCCCTGAATGAGGCCGAAGGCGACGTTCTGCCAGACGCTCAGGCTGTCGAAGAGCGCCGAGCCCTGAAACAGCATGCCGAATTTCCGCAGCACATTCTCGCGATCGCCCGCAGACATTTTCAGCACGTTCTCGCCATCGACGAAAATCTCACCCTTGTCGGGGCGCAGGATGCCGAGCACGCATTTCAGCATCACCGACTTACCGGTGCCCGAGCCGCCGATGACGACCAGCGATTTTCCGCGCGGCACGGTCAGGCTCAGATTATCCAGCACCACTTTCGGACCGAAGCGCTTGGTGACGCCGCGAAGTTCGATCTTGGGCGTTTCGCTGCCCATCTGTTTGTCGGCCATGACGGGGCTCACTTCGCGAAGAGGAGAGACGTCATCACATAGTTCGACGCCAGAATGAGGATCGATGCGGTGACGACGGCATTGGTGGTGGCCCGGCCGACACCCTGCGCGCCGCCCTTCGAGTTGAAGCCGTGGAAGCAGCCCATCAGCGCGATGATGAAGCCGAAGACGGCGGCCTTGATGAGGCCGTTGCTCACGTCGGTCGCCTTGAGGAAGTTGACCGTGTTGGTGACATAGACGCCCGGGTTGAAATGCAGGCTCGCCGAGCCGACGACGAAGCCGCCCATGATGCCGATGATGTCGGCAATGAGAACCAACAGGGGCAGGGTGATGACGGCCGCCACCAGACGCGGCACGACCAGATATTTGAACGGGTTTGTCGAGAGTGTCGTCAAGGCGTCGATCTGCTCCGTGACGCGCATGGTGCCGACCTCGGCCGCGATCGCCGCCGAAACACGGCCCGCGACCATCAAGCCGCCAAGCACCGGCCCAAGCTCGCGCGTGATGCCGAGCGCGACGATGGTGGCCACGATGTTCTCGGAGTTGATCTTGTTGCCGCCGTAGTAGATTTGCAGGGCCAGCGCGCCGCCGGTGAAGAAGGCGGTCAGCGCCACGACCGGCAGCGAGAAGTAGCCGATGCGCATCATCTGCTGCATGAGCAGCCGCCCGAAGAAGGGCGGCCGGAAAATATGGCTGACGCTCGACCAGGTGAAGAGCGCAAGCCGTCCGATCTCGCCGAATAGTGCCAACACCACCCGGCCGATGATTGCGAAGAAATTCAAAGCTGGACCCCACTCATGATTCTGCGGCGGCTGCCGTCTTGCCAGTGTAGAGCCGCTTGTAGCGTTCTCCCAAGCTCGTGAGAACCTCATATCCGATGGTTCCCGCCCGGGCGGCGACTTCATCCAGGCTGACATGCGGGCCGATCAGCTCCGCCATGTCGCCCCGGCGGACCGACCCCTCGGGGAGGCCGGTCACATCGACGATCAGGAGGTCCATGCTGACCCGGCCTGCCACCGGGGCATAGCCGCCGCCGAGCCAGACCCGGCCGCCGCCGGCGGCCGATCCGAGCGTCCGGAAATAGCCGTCCGCATAGCCGACGGACAGCACGGCCAGACGCCGGGGCCCCTTGGCCTCCCAGGTGCCGCCATAGCCCGCCGTTTCGCCCGCCGCGACGTCCCGGACCTGCAGCACCGGGGCCGTGGCCCCAACGGTCGGCTGGAAGGGGTTCGGCTGCCCCGCGAAAGGCGCGCCCCCATAGAGCCCATAGCCGGGCCGCACCATGTCGAAATGATAATCCGCCCCGAGCAGGATGCCGGACGAATTGGCGAAGCTCGCCCGTACCGCCGGGAAGGCGGCGCGGATCGGCTTGAAGCGTGCGAGTTGAAGGGCGTTGAGCGGCGCATCCGGCTCGTCCGAGCGGGCAAGGTGGCTCATGACCAGCGTCAGGTCGATGCCGTCGAGAAGGTGCGGGTCGGAAAACAGGCGATCGGCATCCCCGGCCGAAAGCCCAAGGCGGTTGAGCCCGGTGTCGAAATGCAGCGCCGCCGGAAGCGTCTCGCCCGCGGCCTTCGCCTCGCGCCGCCAGTCTTCGATCTCTTCGAGGCTGGTCAAACAGGGCCGCAGCCCGGATGACCGGAAGACAGCCGCCATATCGGGCGCCAGGCCGTTCGTCACATAGATCGTGGCCTCCGGCAGCGCCGCGCGCAGCGTCTGGCCTTCGCCGGCATCGGCGACGAAGAAAGTCGCGCAGCCCGCAGCCGCCAGCGCCCGCGCGACCGGGACGAGGCCGAGCCCGTTGGCGTTCGCCTTGACGACGCCCGCCACGTCGGCGCCCGGCGCAAGGGCGCGGAGCCGCCGGTAATTGGCGACGACGGCGTCGAGATCGACGGTCAGCACCGCGCCGGCCGGGGCGTGGCGCGGTGTGGAGACGATCTTGTCCTTGTGCAAGCTCAAGACAGTTTGCCCGAAAACATTCGTCAGACGCCCTTCAAGGCGCGGCGCGCGGCATGGGGCTCTCGATCGATAACGCGCAAGAGGACGCGGCTCGGCTGGTCTGGAGAGCGACGTCCTTGTTCCCAATCGCGCAATGTTCCGATCGGTATTTTATAGGCGTCGGAAAATTCCTTTTGAGTCATGCCGAGCCGCCGACGTGTTGCCTTGACGTCGATTTCAGCGGGGATATGAACGCGTGCGCCGGTTGTCTTACCGCGCGAGAAGGCGATGGCTTCTCTGAGACCGTCGCGCACCTCGTTTCCGACTTTGCTCATATCGGCCTCCTGTAGCTTGAAACCAGTTCGTCGATCAATTCTCTGAATTCTGCTTTTTCTTCCGGCTCGATGTCGGCTTTTTGATTTTTGCCGTAAGCCGTCAGGAGGAACAGCGGCATTTCATCGTCATGGTAAAAGTATATCGCGCGAGCGCCGCCGCTTTTACCTTTTCCCTTTGCACCCCAGCGCAGCTTTCGGATGCCGCCGGTGCCCTTGATGACGACGCCCGCCATCGGATTGTAGGAAAGGAATTCGATCAGAGCGTCTCGCTCTTCATCGCTGAAAAGCATTTTAGCGTTAGCCAGAAATGCTTTGAATTCGACGACGGTAACAGGTGCGCGGTCCATGTACGTGCAATTTAATATACGGCAATGCCGTAGTCAATAACAGTCCGGGAGTGCTGGCCCTCAATACCGGTCTTCCGGCATGTGGTCGTCCTGGACGTGGTCGCTGAAGCGCGTCACATCAGCCTGGAATTGCATTTTGACCGTGCCGGTCGGGCCGTGGCGCTGCTTGCCGATGATGACTTCGGCAAGCCCATGCACGTGCCCCATCTCTTCCTGCCAGGCCAGATGCTCCGGCGTGCCTTCGCGCGGCTCTTTGCGCTGCACGTAATATTCCTCGCGGAACACGAACATCACGACGTCGGCGTCCTGTTCGATCGAACCTGATTCACGCAGGTCCGAAAGCTGCGGCCGCTTGTCGTCGCGCGCTTCGACCTGACGCGAAAGCTGCGACAGGGCGAGCACCGGCACGTTGAGCTCCTTGGCCAGCGTCTTCAAGCCGGTGGTGATCTGCGTCACTTCCTGCACGCGGTTGTCGCCATATTTGCCGCCGCCCGAAAGAAGCTGCAGATAGTCGATGACGAGAAGGCCGAGGCCGCGCTGCCGCTTCAGCCGCCGGGCGCGTGCCGCCAGCGTCGCGATCGTCAGGCCGCCCGTGTCGTCGATATAGAGCGGAATGCTTTGCAGCTCGCGCGAGGCGTCAACCAGCCGGTGAAACTCGTCCTCGTCGATCTTGCCGCGCCGGATGCGCTCCGACGGCACGCCCGACTGTTCGGCGAGCAAACGTGTCGCCAGCTGTTCGGCCGACATTTCGAGCGAGAAGAAGCCGACAATGGCGCCGTCCTTCACCGACACCGTGCCGTCCGGCAGATGTTCGGCCTTGTAGGCCTTGGCCGCGTTGAAGGCGATGTTGGTGGCGAGCGCCGTTTTGCCCATCGAAGGGCGGCCGGCCAGAATGATGAGGTCGGAGGGCTGCAATCCGCCGAGCTTGCTGTCGAGGTCGCGCAAGCCCGCCGAAATGCCGGACAGTCCGCCGTCGCGTTCGTAAGCCGCCGCCGCCATGTCGACGGCGCCTTTGAGCGACTCGTAGAAATTGCGGAAGCCGCCTTCGTATTTTCCCTGTTCGGCAAGCTGGTAGAGCGCCTGCTCGGCATCGAGGATCTGCGCCGCCGGCGTGTCGTCCACCGGCGCGTCATAGGCGCGGTTGTGCATGTCGACGCCGACCTGGATCAGCTCGCGGCGGATCGCCAGCGTATAGATCGTGCGCGCATATTCCTCGGCATTGATGATCGTGGTCGCGGCGCCCGCAAGCCGCGCCAGATATTGCGGCCCGCCGATTTCGGACAGAGCCTCGTCGCGCTCGAAGAAGTTCTTCAGCGTGACGGGGGAGGCGAGATGGCCCGCCGTGATGAGCTTTGCCGACGCCTCATAAATGCGCCCATGCAGCGCGTCGAAAAAATGCCGTGGTTCGAGAAAACTCCCGACGCGGTCATAGGCTTCGTTATTGACGAGAATTGCGCCGAGCAGCGCCTGCTCCGCCTCGATATTGTGAGGCGGGACGCGATATCCCGAAGCGCCCTCGTCGTCGGGTGCGCTGTTGAAGGCCGTGACTGTGCTTTCCATCATCACGTTTTACGCGAAGGCGAAGCGATGCGAAGGGGCTAATTCGCGCCTTCCTGAACCGCCCCCAAAAAATTAATCCACACGATCTGGATAACACGCTAAGTGCCTGTCAGAACTCGGCTAAAAGACCGAATCGCTTGTGGATGGTTTGATTATAGCGCCATCCGCGAATCGGCGCCCGCCGGTCTCGCGCGCTATCGTCATTGTCTCATCGGGCGAACGAGCTATTCGCGGTCCTCGCATAGTCAGCCGGCGGATTGCCGGGCTAGAGTTCCGCCATTGCATCGCCCCCGCCTGAGGGGCGCAACGGGAGGAAAAAATGGACAAGGCAACAACGCTGTCGGCGCCGCTCGGGCGTCTTCTTCTGAGTGTCATCTTCCTGCTCGCCGGTTCGAGCAAGGTCACAGGCGCTGAAGGCACGATCCAGTACATCGCCGCGCATGGTCTGCCATTCCCGCAGCTTGCCTATGTCGTCGCGCTGATTGTCGAGATCGGCGGCGGTTTGTTGATCCTGATCGGCTATCAGGCACGCGCCGCGGCGGCAGTCCTCGCGCTCTTCTGCGTCGTCACCGCCATCTTCTTTCACTTCGATCCGGCGGATCAGGGGCAGATGACCAACTTTCTGAAGAACCTCGCCATAGCCGGCGGCTTCCTGCAGATCGTCGCCCACGGCGCCGGCGCCTGGAGCCTCGACAACCGCAAGGGCTGAGCCCGACGGCGCAACGGTTGCGGGTGGGCCTCAGTCGCCCGCCCGCAGCCGGCGCTGCATCGGCGCCTGGGCGAGAGCCTGCTCGCCTTCGCCCATATAGTCGCGGGTGAGGGGCAGGGCGTCGATCTTCCGCGTCATCTGAAGCTGGAAGTTGACCATGCCCTCATGCCGGAACGAAGTCTCCGAGCCGGCGAGATAGAACTCCCACATCCGGCAGAAGCGTTCGTCGTAGATTTTCACGGCCTCCTCGCGCCGCGCCATGAAGCGCCGCCGCCATTCCTTCAGCGTCTCGGCATAATGAAGCCGCAGCACTTCGAGATCCGTCATCAGCAGCCCGGTCTTTTCGACCGCCGCTGCCATTTCACTGAGCGCCGGAATATATCCGCCGGGAAAGATGTATTTGGCGATCCAGGGGTTCGTCGCGCCGGGCGGATCGAGCCGCCCGATCGTATGAACGAGCGCGACGCCGTCGGGGGACAGCAGCTCCTGCACCTTGTTGAAATACTCCCCGTAGTAGCCGACGCCGACATGCTCGAACATGCCGACCGAGACGATGCGGTCGAACGTATCGACGAGCGTCCGGTAATCCTGCAGCAGGAACGTCACCCGGTCGGAAAGCCCCCGCTCTTCGGCGCGCGCGCAGGCGACTTTGTGCTGCTCGTGGCTCAGCGTAATGCCGACGACCCTCGCGCCCGTTTCCTCCGCCAGCGTCATGGCGAGGCCGCCCCAGCCGCAGCCGATGTCGAGCACCCGCATGCCGGGTTCGATCCGGAGCTTGGCCGCGATGTGGCGCTTCTTAGCCGCCTGCGCTTCCTCCAGGCTCATGCCGGGACGGGCGAAATAGGCGCAGGAATATTGTTTGTCGGCGTCGAGGAAGAGATCGTAGATGCCGCCGTCGAGATCGTAATGATGGGCGACATTCCGCTGCGCCCTGCCGATCGGATTGTGCTGGTCGATACGCCGCTTCATGCGCCGGAGCGCCGCGTAAAGCCTGAAGGCGGCGCTTGGGTAACTGCTGCCCAGATTGCTGAGAATGAGGTCGAGCAGATCGTAGATCGAATGCGGTTCATCGACGGTCAAGGTGCCGTCCATATAGGCTTCGCCGAGCTTGAGGTAGGGGTTCACGGCCAGGGCCAGATGCGGCCCCCTGTCGTGCAGCCGGATGGTGATGAGACGGCCTGTCCCGTCGCCGTAATTCTGGACGCGATCGCCAAGATTGACGACGCGCAGCGAGCCGCGCGTGACGACCTGTTTGAGAAGCGCACCGAACAGCATGCAACCTCCAGATCTGAGAGTTGACGCAATATCGGCTCCGGCACGAACCGGACCGACCGGATCTCGTACCCCCCTGAACAAAAGTTAACAGAACCTCCGCCGCAAGATCAAAACGAAATAGCGGCCGCCTCGGGTCCGTTGCGTGTGCGCAGTCCAGCAAAAAGGGCGCCCCGAAGGACGCCCTTTGTACGAATTTGATGCGAAGCCGGTGGTTTATTCGGCGTCCGCTTCGCCCTCGGCGTCTTCTTCGCCTTCGGCCTTCGGCGCCAGCTCTTCGCTTTCGAAGAACGTGGCGGCGTCGAGTTCCTCGTCGCGCGCCTGCCGGGTGAGGTCTTCGCCCGCAGCCTGCCGCACGGCCTCTTCATCCGAACGCGCGACGTTGACCGTCACGGTCGATGAGACTTCAGGGTGCAGAATGATGCGAACCGCGTGCAGGCCAATCGTCTTGATCGGATGATCGAGAGCGACCTGGCTGCGGGTCGCCGAGAAGCCGCCAGCCGTCAGCGCATCGGCGATGTCGCGCGTCGTCACCGAACCGTAAAGCTGGCCGGTTTCGCCCGCCTGACGCAGAACGATGAAGCTCTGGCCGTCGAGTTTCACCTGAACCTTCTCGGCCTCGCCGCGAAGTTCGAGGTTGCGCGCCTCGAGCTGCGCACGCTGCGCCTCGAAGCGAACCATGTTTTCCTTGGTCGCGCGCAAGGCTTTCTTGCGCGGAAGGAGGAAGTTGCGGGCGTACCCGTCCTTCACCTTCACGATTTCGCCCATTTGACCGAGCTTTTCGACCCGTTCGAGAAGTACGACTTGCATGTCTCTCTCCTGTTCCGGGCTCAGCCGATGACGTAGGGCAGGAGCGCGAGGAAGCGGGCGCGCTTGATCGCGCGGGCAAGCTCACGCTGCTTTTTGGCGGAAACCGCCGTGATGCGGCTCGGCACGATCTTGCCGCGCTCGGACACGTAACGCTGCAGGAGCTTCGTGTCCTTGTGGTCGATCTTCGGGGCGTTGGCGCCGGAGAACGGGCAGGTCTTGCGGCGGCGGAAGAAGGGCCGGCGCGCCGGTTGTGCGGTCATGCTCATTATGCGTCGCTCCCTTCGGTGCTGGCTTCGTCACGCTGATAGCGCGGACGGTCTCCGCGATCGCCGCGGTCTCCACGGTCGAAGCCGCCGCGCGGACGGTCGCCGCCGCGGTCGAAGCGGTCGCCGCCGCCACGACGCTCGTCGCGGCCGCCGCGGTTCTGCAACATGGCCGAGGGGCCGGTCTCATGCTCTTCGACGCGCACGGTGAGGAAGCGGATGACGTCTTCGTTGATGCCCATCTGGCGTTCCATCTCGGCGACGGCGGCTGCCGGAGCGTCGATGTTCATGAGCGCATAATGGCCCTTGCGGTTCTTCTTCACCTTGAAGGCGAGGTTCCGCAGGCCCCAATATTCGGTCTTGCCGACCGAACCGCCATTGTCCTTGATGATCGTCGAAAGCTGCTCGGTGAGCGCCTCGACCTGTTGCTGCGACACGTCCTGCCGCGCAATGAAAATATGCTCGTAAAGAGCCATTGAGCCTTTTCCTTTTTTATCCAGCCCCGGCGCAAAGCCCCCTTTGAGCCCCAAAAGGCTCGAAAGGACCACCAAAGAAGCGGAGACACCGGAGCCCGGACTTGCATCCAAACCGCGCTTTTCAAGGCGCGGGCACCCCGTTCAGCCTCCAACCAAGGCCTTCCAGAAGGGGCGCAATATACGGAAAAGGGGTGCGGAAGCAAGGGGGCTTTCAATCCCCCATTTTAGCCCCAACCAAAAGTGTCACCCCGGCGAATGCCGGGGTCCATGAGCCTCTGATGCTGAGTTTGCCGCTTTGGACCCCGGCGTTTGCCGGGGTGACAGGGAAGTGTGAGATTCGCCTCGTGCCTTAGCTCGCTTCTCTCTGCCTTTGTTTCTTGCACACGCGGTCCCATCGCCGCGATAGCATGGGGTGTCACGTCCAAAGTTTAAGAAATATCGGATATGGAAGCATGATCGAGAATTGGAAGGGCAAAATGAATACGAACATCGCCGTGGTCGTTGGCGCCGCCCTAATCGCTCTATCTGTGGCGATTTCGCAGCGTTTTGAAACCACGGCAATGAATGGGAAGTCCACCTTGGTATTGGTCACCG
>DASVNC010000198.1:0-2739 GCA_036384055.1 Parvibaculum sp. | reverse complement strand
CCTATTTTTGACTAGTCAAATTGACCGGTCAAAATTATGCGCGAAATTCAAGCCTCGGAAGCCAAAGCCCGCTTTTCCAGCCTCCTCGACGACGTCGAGCGGGGCGAAACCATTGCCATCACCCGGCATGGCAAGGTGATCGCCAGGCTGGAGCCCGAACGCGACCAGCGGCAAGCCAAGGTTGCCGAGACAATTGCGAAGATCAAAGAGTTCCGCAAAACCATGCCCCGCGTGACGCTGGAGGAAATTTTGCAATGGCGTCATGAAGGGCACAAATACTGATGCCCTTCGTTGTCGACGCATCGATCTCCGCCTGCTGGCTTTTGCCCGACGAGAGAGACGACAGAGCGGACGATGTCATGGCGCGGTTCGGCGATGATCTGGGTCTTGCGCCGGACATCTGGTGGTTCGAAGTCCACAACCTGCTTTTGACCAGCGAACGGCGAAAGCGAATTTCACCGGATCGGACCGAGGCCGGCTTAAGTCTTCTCCTGAATTTGCCTATCGAGCTGGATAACCAGCGAGATGCCATCGTCGTTCTCGACCTCGCAAGGCGGCACAATCTTACATTCTACGATGCCGCCTACCTCGAATTGGCGCTTCGCAAAACGGCGGACCTCGCGTCTCGCGACACGGCGCTGATCGCCGCCGCCAGGGCCGAGCAGGTTCCTGTCCTCTGAAATCTAGCTGTTTGCTCGGCTGCGCGACGGCGCCAGACGCAAGCCCGGCGCAGGCCGCTCGTTCAGCACTTCGCGGCGGAAGCGGAACTGCTCGGCGGGGCGACCGCCCGTCCGCGTCGTCACGCGGCCGGTGCGCTCGACGAGGCCGCCTTTCTCGACAAGGCGGCGGAAGTTCTGCTTGTGGACGTGCAGCCCGAGCAGCGCCTCGACGGTGCGCTGCAATTCAAACAGCGTAAAGGTCGCCGGCATCAGCTCGAAGGCGACCGGGCGGTATTTCAGTTTGGCGCGTAAGCGGCTCATCGCGGTGGCGAGAATGCGCCGGTGATCGAACTGCATCGGCCGTCCGAGATTGGGGTCGTTCTTGTCGCCGAGCGCGATGGCGTTCGGCCGCCCGTCGCGCGCCGCTTCGCGCAGCAACCCCGTCTCGTAGAGAAGCTCGTAGCGCTCCAGCACCTTCTCGTCGTCCCAATGCACGCCGTCCAGCCCGAAGCAAAGCCTGATGCGGTCGCGCCGCTTGCCGCGCGTCAACTCGTCGGCGCTCGCCTCGGCCTGCCGCCCCGCCCATTCGCGCAACAAGGGCGCAATCGTCTGGTCGATGACGGCGGGTTTGTCCTCGCGCCAGTCTTCCCACGGGAAATGTTCATACCAGTCGCGCCACGCCGCGCCTTCAAGCTCGCCGTCATGCGTGCGCGTCAGCGCGAGGTAGCCGACCGAAACGACATGCTCGCCCGGCGTCTCGACTTCCAGCGCATGCCGCCCGCGGTCGCCGAAAGTGTAAAGCTGTTCGACATAGCCGAGCGCCAGATGCGTCTGCTCCTGCACCCAGTCGCGAAGACCGATGTCGAGCGTGCGGTGCCGCGCCGGATCGAAGGGACCGAAAGGCAGCGCGTCCCAGTTGCCCGCGGCGTTGCCGCCTTTCGCGCCCCCCTGCGGCACGACCAGAATTTTCGGCTGGTCCTCCGTCACGGTGACGATGGCGGCGTTGAGGCCGATGACGACGGCTTTGCTCGCAAGTCCGGTTCCGGCGACGGTGCCGAGCGGCGCGGGCAGGTCGGGCTTTGCCGCCTTGCCGCCCGCTTTCGCAGTCTTCGGAGCCGTCGTCTCGCTCATCTTGTCCGCGCCCCGGCATCGTGCCGCGCGGGGATCGCAAAAAGCTGTCCCTGCGCATGCGCGCTCGCGCCGAGCGCCTCGACCGCCGCGCGCATCCGGCCCTTGCGGCCCAGCATGTCGTCGGCGAGCTTCACCAGCAGCTTGTTCGGATAGGCATGCGCGCCGCGCCGCCGGACAAGCCGCGCCAGCTCGTCCTCGGGATAATTTTCATTGAGCGCGCAGAGCGCGATGAAGGCCGCCGCCGTCGACCGGCTGATCCCCGCCCAGCAGTGAATGAGCATCGGCGCGTCCTGCTCCCAGCCCCGCACGAAGCGCAGAAGCTCGGCAACATGCCGCGCCTCCGGCATGACCAGATCCTCGTAAGGCTCGGCGATGTCGTTGATGCCGAGCCGCAAATGTCGCTCGCGCGCGACGCCGTCCGGCGTCTCGATCATGCTCTCAGGGTCCAGCAGGCTGACGAGATGCGAAGGCCGCACCTCCCGGATCGCATCGGGAACGGTAGCCAGCGGGCAGACATAAATGAGGGGCTCGGTCATGGCCCGATCAATAGCACAAATCCGTCAAAAGGGGAGCCGAAATGCAGGCCCGCCAGCACTTTAGCGGATTCGTGTGACGGTTTGAGCTCTGCGTCCCAGCCGTTTTGCCACCATCTCAAGGGAGTTCCGACGCCGGTTGCCCCGTTACGTCACGTGATGCGGCAGTCCGACGACCACCACTCTTGCCAAGCGCACCATGAGGCGAAGGCAATAAAGTATTATGCCCCCTGAATTCGGGAATTTTTCCGGAACTCCACGAGATAAATTTCATCGATGCCTATGGCCACATCGAACGCAATTTTTTGGCATCAGAAAGAATAGCGGAGTGAATGAGCGCCACCGGTGTTCTTTTTTCTGTCTTAAGACCCAAAGACCGCAATTCTCGCATTTGAGAGACAACATTCTCGAGCCAG
>DASVNC010000197.1:0-2176 GCA_036384055.1 Parvibaculum sp. | reverse complement strand
AGGTTACGTAACGGCGTACGCGTCTCTTTTGGAAAGTTTGGCGGCATGCCGGGATGGCACCTCCGCTGGGTTTCGAGGGAGAATGCATATGCCTACCTCAAGTCTGAGGGGCTAACGCCCCTGATGAAGCTGAGCCGCCGCGCCTGAAGCGCGCGCAGGCTGGGCGAGATCGCTCCGCACTCAGCAAATCCAATCTTCACCGAAGCCAAGGCGCGGCACCCCGCGCGAGCTTTATGTTGTGGCCCGGCCTCTCCGTTTGAACGGCGAGGTCGCCGGCCGGCCCCATATGTCAGTCAGGGGAGAAGACGATGTCCGAATTGAACGCCCGTTTGCAGCCCGCCGCCCAGCCGAACCGCGACCCGCGCCATGAAAAGCACGGCGAAGTCGTCGAGTTTCCGCATCACGAATTTCCCCATCACGGGCCGGAAGCCAAAGCCTCCGCGCCCGGCCACTTCACCTCGACCGACGAGCGCACCGACTTTTTCATCGAACGCGACGGCGAGCGGTTCGCGGGCACACATCTGATTATCGACCTGGTCGGCGCGAGCCGCCTCGACGATCTGGAGCATATCGAGGCGGCGCTCCGCCGCTGCGTCGAGGTGTCGAAGGCGACGCTGCTGCACATCCACCTCCACCACTTCACGCCCAATGGCGGCGTGTCGGGCGTGGCCGTGCTGTCGGAAAGCCACATCTCGATCCACACCTGGCCGGAGGCGAACTACGCCGCGCTCGACGTCTTCATGTGCGGCGTCGCCGAGCCGCATAATTCGATCGCGGTCCTGCGGGAAGCCTTCGCGCCCGAAACCATCCGCGTCGACGAGCATCGCCGCGGCCGCGGCATGGTCTGAGCCCCCGACAGGGGACGACCGATGAGGGGCGACCGACATGAGCGATGATACGCGCTGGATCGCGGAGACCCTTTACGAGAAAGAGGGTCTCCGCACCGTCTACCGCGCCGACAAGGTGCTCTACGAAGACAACAGCGGCGAGTGGCACATCGTCATTTTCGACAACCCGCTTTTCGGCCGCATGATGTCGCTCGACGGTGCGACGCAGGTGACGGTGAAGGACGAGTTCATCTATCACGAGATGATGACCCATGTGCCGATCCTGGCGCATGGCCGGGCCAGGAAGGTTCTCATCATCGGCGGCGGCGACGGCGGCATCCTGCGCGAATGCGCCCGCCACGCCGCGCTTGAAAAAATCACTATGGTCGAAATCGACCCGGCGGTGACGGATTTTTCGAAGACGCATCTGCCGATGATTTCAGCCGGTGCCTTCGACGATCCGCGCCTCGATCTCGTTTTTGCCGACGGCGCGAAGTTTGTCGCCGAAGCGGGCGAGAGCTACGACGTCATCATCGTGGATTCGACCGACCCCATCGGCCCCGGTGCCGTACTCTTCGAAGAGAGCTTCTACAAGGCGGCGAAAGCCCGCCTCGCCGAGGGCGGCGTCATGGTCACACAGAACGGCGTGCCCTTTCTCCAGCCGGCCGAATTGCAAGGCACGCTGGCGAAGTTCCGCCGCCTCTTCGCCTCTCCCCATTGCTATCTCGCCACCATCCCGACCTATGTCGGCGGGCCGCTGGCGATGGGCTGGGGCACCGACGACGAATTTCTCACCGCCGTTACCGTCGATACGCTGCGCCGCCGCTTCGCGGATGCGAAATTGACGACCCGCTACTACACGCCCGAGGTCCACAAGGCCGCCTTTGCGCTGCCGCGTTATGTGCAGGACCTGCTCGTCAAGGCCTGAGAGGGCGTGACTATTCGTGAGTTTTTCCTCAGGCAAATGCCGCTAAACTGCATGTGCCAATTCAGGCGGCTTTGGTTGAGTCGTCCTGTCTGCGCAGGCACTTAAGCGAGGGGAAAATCGCGGGGGGATCTGATGGGCACGCATTTCTCTGTTGAAGACGTCGATCTGCACGAAATTCCGGGGGGACGTTTCGGTGCGGATGCAGAGAGCGGAGAGATCGGGCGCGCCGGCTATGCCGTGTTTTACGGCGCGCTCGCTCTCTCCGCCGCCCTGACGGCGATCGCCGCCGCCGAATTCGTCCGGCTGCTGCTCAAGTTCCTGCACTGATCCGGCCAGCGTCCTGCCTCAGTCGAGCTTCTTTGCCGACACGATGATCCCGTCGCCATCTGCATAAAGCCATTCGCCGGGCGTGAAGGTCACG